>NZ_WUMG01000080.1:0-9488 GCF_009827015.1 Delftia sp. CH05
GGCCGGCCCGGAGGGAAGCGTACGGGCGACATGATGGCCGACTACGCCATCGCAGGAGGGCCCTTCCTCGGGGCATGCGAGCAGTTGCTGACGGACAGCTTCCAGATCAGTTGGTACGACCGTTTTCCTGCGATCGAGCACGTGCTCAGCGGCCAGTGGAGCATGGCCACGCAGCTGCAGGGCATGGCCGGCACCACGCCCCCAATGGCGACCGTACCCGCTTTGGCGCAGGCAGTGCGGCCAGTGGCCCACACGGTGCCCACAGCCGCCGGCGGACCAGACTCGGTACAGCCGTTGAACAAATCGAACCGCATCAAGTACAGCTGCACAGGCTGTACTGACCAGATCAGCGTTTGGGGCAAGCCAGGGCTCAAGCTCATCTGCGGCGAATGCCAAGCTGCATTTGTAGATCACTAGCCGTGTTGGTTTGCGCTGCCCCAGCGATGAAATGGCGTGTATGTCTCACCGCGGGGATGATGCTGACGGACCAGTTCATGGTCATCCAAGCCGTGCCTGGACACATAGATGGTGGTCGTCTCCAGTCGCTGGTGCCCAAGAAGAAGCCGAATAGCGTCGAGGGGCGCCCGGCCTTGGTAGAGGTGTGTAGCAAAGGTATGGCGCAAACTGTGGGGAGTGAGGTCTAGACCGCATGCGGCCGCGTGCTTTCGCACCATCCGCCACAACTGAATGTACTGATAGTCAGGATAGCGCCCGCTGGACACGAACAGGCGTTTTGAGGCCTGCGGGACGTGCCCACCACGACGCAGAATCATTGGACGCGCATGTTTGTATTGCGCAATCCATTCCAGTGCAGGCTCCCCTAGAATCACCAGACGTTCCTTCATCCCTTTTCCCATAAGCCTCATGCAACGGCCTTGTAGGTGAAGGTCACGCGGCAATCCCAAAAGCTCCGCAGCGCGCAGCCCTGCCCCATAAAGGAGTTCGAGGATCGCACGGTCGCGAATGCCCTCTATCGTCTTGGTGTCAGGGCGTTCAAGAAATTTCCGCATCTGGGCTGCGCTGGGCACAGTAGCCGGAAGTCGAGACGACGCACGTGCGGGTAGCCAAATCCGAGCAATGTCTATGTCTACGTTCTTACCAACAATGAGCTCGGCTTTGGCCCACTTGTAGAGCCGCCTCAGGCACCATCGCTTCTTGCGAAATGTGGATGCAAAAAGCGTGTCTTTTGCGACCTGCAGGTACGCCTGGAGATCGCCCGGAAGAATTGCATCCCAGGCACGACCAGTTGCCTCAAGAGACCATTTGTTGAAGGCACAAACTTCAACTTGAAGCGTTGCTATTGACGTTTCCGACATTCCATCGACCAGAAAAACGTCGGTTAAAAAATCCTCGAAACGGGGATCCCAGCCCTCATGTCGGAGCTTGCCCTGGTGCATCCAGGGATCTTTTCTATCCATGCTGTCCTCAAGTGGCGGGCCAGCACGGATGGCGTAGAGAGCCGTCCCTGCTGGCGAGACGCACACCTCGACGCGCCAAATTCTAGATCAAAAAAAAGTCCAAAAGTCAAGCGTAAAACGTTCGGTATGTATCGAACGTTTTACGCTGGAGTGTCCGAGGAGGGCTGCATACAGTGCGCCCATGCCTACCCACCCCCCTCTCCACACGTGCGCACGCCTAGTACGCATGGCCCTGCCCGCTGCTGTTGCTGCGGCCTTCCTCACTGTCTGCACAACGTCTTTCGCTGAGGGTGTCTCAGAAAAAGTGGCAGGACAGTTGAGGGCAGCGATATCAGCCAATACCGGCAACTCGGTCCGAGTTGACGAGATCAGCCCCACGCCAATCAAAGGCATCTACGAGGTTCTTTCGGAGGGGGAAGTATTTTACGCTGATGAAACAGGTCGTTACAGTTTCATAGGTGGATCACTGATGGATCTGAAGCAGCGCGTGGACCTCACTGCGCGGCTGCAGGACAAACGGATGGCCATTCCGTTCGATCAGCTGCCGCTCAAACACGCGATCAAGGAAGTCCATGGCAACGGCAGCCGGGTGATGGCTGTTTTTGAAGATCCGAACTGCCCCATTTGCAGGGTGTTCACGAAGTTCGTTGACCAGATCGATGATGTGACGGTCTACAGGTTCATGCTCCCGGTCATCAGCCCGCAAAGCCAGAGTCTCGCGCGCATGGCCTGGTGCTCTCCTGACCGTGCCGGGGTTTGGAAGGCGATGATGGACGGCGCCAGGCCCAAACTGCCTGAGGCATGCAACGTCGATGGCCTGGTCGAAATCCTCCGAACTGGCGAGCGCTACCAGATCAACAACACCCCCACCGTGGTCCTTGCCAGCGGCAAGCGACTGGTTGGAGCCACCCCTCCCGAGCAATTCCTGGAAGAGCTCGAAAAAGGCGGACGTGTTGGGGGGCGCAAATGAAGCTGTTGAGATTTGTTGCGGACTGGCGCAAACGGTCTCCGCTCACGCTCGCCCTCGCCCCGGTAGTCGCGCTTGCGGCCATCGTCAGCGCGGCTGACATCGTCACAGCGATTCAGAACTCACCGAGTGCGAGCCCATGGCTCAAGCAGAACGCCCAGGCTGTCGCCAATCTTGCAATCAATGTCGAGAGTCGCGGCGATACCAGTGCCTATAACGGCAGCTGCTGCTATGGCGTGCTGCAGATGAATCGGAAGAATATTGAAACCTATGCTGGTGTTTCTCCTGAGGTCTACAGAAACCAAAGTTTGCAACAGCAGATCAACGCGTGGACCAAACTGACCACCAGTGCTTTGAATTCCTCAGTGGTGCAAGACCTCCTGGCACTTGGGACCTTCGATGGTCGACCTGTGGATGGGAACCTGGTGCTGGCCTGTGTTCAGCTGGGAATTGGCAACTGCCAAAGGATGATCAATTCCGGTCGCTGCTCTGGATTCGCCGACAGCAACGGGACCACGATCTGTGGCATGGCAGATCGTATGGTCGGCGGCACAGGAACTTCGCCCGGTGGGAATGGTGGGACCGGTGGGGGGACCAATCCTGGCACGGGTGGAGGCAGCGGTGGTTGGAAGCCCATTCCCGAAGTGCCCGTTGCTCAAAGCCTCGAAGAAGGGTTCCGGCAGGCCTCGGGCCAGAGCATGGGGAACGTGCGCAAGACCATCCTTACCATCGGCATCGGCGCCACCGCAGTGATTGTGGGCTCAGCCTTGCTGGCCGTATGGCGCCGCTATGCGAAGGGTGGATTGGCCGTCGATCAGTTTTCGCGCCATGCTTTGCAGGCCGGGCTTCTCCTTGCATTCATCGCGCTTGCGATGACCGTCGCATGAGCAGGCTCCGAATAAGCAATCTGGCAGCGGCCATTGGGCTCACCGCCCTGGTCGGCTTGGGGGCGCATGCAAGCACGCTCGACTGCCTGCGAGGCCACAAGACCAACGCCCACTGCCGGCAGATGCTCCAGAGCTACTGGCAGCACGAACGAGCTATCACCGCCGTAGCGCTGCACTACGGTCTGGAGCCCGCTCTGCTCAAGGCACTGGTTGCCGTCGAGAGCCAATACAACGCCCATGCACGCTCCCCTGCCAATGCCAGGGGCTTGGCGCAGGTCCTGCCTGACACCGCGCGAGGTGTTGGGCTGCAGGACGCCGAGAGCAACCTCTACAGCCCCGTGCTGGGCCTTGCCGCCGGCGCCGCATATCTGAGAAAGATGTGGTTCGAGTTCAGGGACTGGCCCCTGGCCCTGGCTGCATACAACGCCGGCCCGGGCGCGGTGCGCAAGCACAAGGGCATCCCGCCCTATCGGGAAACACAGCAGTACGTGCCAAAGGTGCTCGCGCTGTACCGCGAGTTCGCTCTTGCGGACGCTGCAGCGATCCGCTGAAGAAACCAGGAATGAAGATGAAAAAACACATGCTCGGTGCATGCGCCACAGCCGTGGCCATGTCCGTCTCCTTGCCTGCGCTGGCCAATGGTCCCGCAGGCGGCAACGACTCCCGTGATGCCTTGCTGCAGGCCCAGGTCGCCATCTCATGGAGCGCCAGGGTGTCCGAGTTCGGCCAGCTGATCGCCCAGCGCATCGGCGTGCCCTATCTCGAAATCTGCCCCACGAATCCGCAGCAACTGGTGCAGGTCGAACAGGGCGACACGGCAAGCATCGGCGATGCCCTGCGCACGGTGAACCAGCAGCTGCAGCCTGGCCAGGTCCTGGAGTTGGCCAGCACCGCAGCAGGCCTTCGGCTTGAGCTTGCCAGGACGAGCCCTCTGAGCCCGACCTCGGCGCCCTGGGGCTCCGCCGGCACCGGTGCGCCGTCAAGCACTGGCAGTTGCGACCAGGCCGGTGCCCAGGAACTGGCCGCGCGCCAGAGCCGTGCTGTCGCCTCGGTCCAGATCACTTCCTCGGCAGCTGGCGCGCAGGTGGCCACGCAACGCTATGTGCTGCGGGAAGGTCAGCCAGTGCACGAGCAGCTGCAGGCCTGGGCCCAGGCTGCAGGCTGGAAGCTCATCTGGTATCCGCGCGTGTCGTGGCAAGTCATTTCGAGCTCGGCCTTCAGCGACGACCTCGATGTCGCTGCAGCCGTAGAGGCCGTGGTCACGATCCTCCGGGCCGAGGGCAAGCAGGTCCTGCTGACCGTGGCGGCCGCAAACAAGGTCATGGAAGTCACGTCCACCGACATCACCGCAGAAAGCAAAGACGGCAATGAAGAATAAGCACCTACCCCAGCGCCTGACATGTCTCGCCACGGCGATCAGCGTGCTGCTCCTGCAGGGCTGCACGACGATCCAGGAAGCCGAGAAGAACACGAAAGCGGCCAACGACCAAACCCGCCGACTGTTGACCGAACGCACCCAGATCGCCGCTCCTGCCGGCGTCACTCGCCTGGCAGTACCGCGCATCGCCGGCAAGGAAATCCGCCTGCACAAAAGCCAGTCGCTGCCGGCAGTTTTCGACAGCGAAATCGCCTACGCCACACATGGCTCGCAAAAGCTCAGCGAGGTTTTGGAAGAGCTCGGCACGCGCATCGGCATCCCGATTGCAGCAACTGAAATCGTAGGCGCGCCGGGTGCAGACCTGGGCCAGCAGGGGCAGGCCCAGGCCGCCGGCACCAGGGGCATCAATGGCTTCACGCAGGTCGAGCACAACGGATCGGTGAAGGCCTTGCTCAACGACCTGGCCCAGCGCAACCAGGCGTCGTGGCGCTACGCCGGGTCGCGCAATGTGATCGAATTTTTCCGGTTCGAGACCCGCACTTACGACATGAACATTCCGGGCGGCGCCAAGGCGCTGTCGGCATCGATCAGTCTGTCGGCCACCGGCTCGGGCTCCAGCGGTGGAGACAGTGGCGCCGGTGGCAACTCGGGCAGTGCCGGAGGCAACAGCGGCACGGTGTCTGTCACACAGAACCAGCTGATTGACCCCTGGACATCGATCATGAGCTCGGTCCAGGCCATCCTGGGAATCCAGCCAGGAACTACATCTCAGACGCGCAGCGCGAACAGCAGTGCAGGTGCTTCGGCCGCCGGTGGCTCAGCTGGCGGAATTGGCGGTTCAGCAGGGTCCGGTGCCGGGTCATCGAACTCCAGGCTCGCCGTGGCTGGCCAGGACGGATTCGCCGCCGCTACACCAGAGCTCGGGATCGTGACAGTCACGGCCAGGCCGCACAGCCTGCAGCGCATCAGCACCCTGCTCAACTCGATCAACGCGCGCTACGCACGCAACGTGATGATCGACCTGACCGTTTACAACGTCACGCTGGCCAAGGAGCAAGCCGCAGGCCTGTCGATGGACATGGTCTACAAGCAACTCAATGGCAATGGTGTGAGCCTTGGGGGCACGAGTCCGATCCAGCCGTCGAACGGACAGCCTGGTCGATTCACTGTGAGCTTCGCCGACGCCAATTCCCGGCTCAACGGCACCAAGATCATTGCAGAGGCACTCAACACGGTCGGTAGCGTGGCGCTGTTCAAGAAAGGCCAGTTCCTGGCCATCAACGGCCAGCCGTCGCCCTTCCAGGTCGTCCAGGACCGCATCTTTACGGCCACGCGCCAGACATCTCTAACTGCAAACGTTGGTGCTCAGACGACGGAGCAAAAAAGCCGTATCACCACGGGCCTGACGGCCAACGTGGTGCCGCTGATCCTGGGCGACAACCGCATCCTGCTGCAGTACCAGTTTGAGCTTTCATCGGTCACAAACATGAACCCTGAAGTGGCCAATGGCGTGACCACGTATTCACCGGAAGTGGCACGGCAGAGCATGCAGCAGCAGGCCTTCGTCAAGGACGGCGACGCCCTGGTGCTGTTTGGATTCGATTCCGGCAGTGAGGAAGTCAACGACCAGCTGTCGATCGCGGGCGCGAGCAAGCGCGGCCGAGGGGATCGAACGATGTCGGTGATCGTGATGCAGGTGTATGGAGGACAGAAAAATGGCTGAGCAACGCAATGCCCCCAAGGGCAAGCTCATCGTCGCAGGCCTGGTGGCCGCTGCACTGGTCGTCCTCGCAGGCCCCGGCCTGGCCCAGCAGAAGACGCCAGCCGACCTGGCGGCCGAGAACGAAGTGCAGCTGCAGCTGCTGCAGCAGCAGCGGCAGATCCGCGACATGCTGGGCACGGACCCGATTGTGGGGAGCCTCCCAACGGTCGTGTCGGTGATCATTCTCGATGGCAAGAAGACGGCCCGCCTGGCCCTGGCCAACGGCGCCGTGCTGACCTTCTCTGAGGGCGACGAGATCGCCGAGCGCATGACGCTGGCCAGCGTCGCACCCCGCAAAGTCCAGGTCCGGATCGAGCCCCTGCCGAATGCCAAGAGCAAGAAGCCAGTGCCCATGACGCTGGCGTTCAAAGCCGGCGGTTCGCCGGCCGGATCGTCGGCACCTGGAACGTCCTGGCCAGGCCAAGGAGCAGCGGCCGGCATGCCGGCGGCGCCGCTGGCCATGCCTGCAGGGCTTGTCCAAGCGCAGCCCGCCCTGCCCTCGCCCGGCTCGGCCATCTGGAACGGCCCAATGCCCAATCAAATGCCTACGCAAGCCGGTCAGCCGCCTGCGCAAAGCAACCCGTGAGGCGTCACAGATGCTAAAGCGCGCGTTCAAGAAGGCCAGGACTGAGCCAACACTCTCCGCAAGTGAAATCGCACCGGATTCAGTTTTGTCATCCGGCTTTGATCAGAGCTCAAATCAGATATGGAAGATCGATGGCTACAGGTTGGCTCTCGGTTTAACTTGGACCGAGGCAGATAGTCTCAAGACGGCAAAGCGCTTTGTTGGAAAAAACAATGCCTATTTGACTTTGAGTGTCAGTGGTCAGCTGAACGTGGCCAAGGGCACATCGCAGATGGCAGGCTGTTTTGCGGGAGCAGCGCTTGTTGCTATGCTTCTGGACAATGCACTTGTCTTTCAGAAAATTGCAGAAGAGACATTCTGGATATGCCTGATCAAGGACGGTGTACCTCAGCCTACGTTCGATCGAATCGTCTATGACGCCGAAGAGGCAAAGCAGGCGTACTCGACTGCAGCCGAATACATTCCACACGATGGAGTGATTGTCGGAGATACAATCAATGCCAGATATACCATCCAAAAGATCATAGAGGCCGCAAAAGACCTCAAATCTGAGGAACTGCAGCAATGTCGACTGCGGAAAAATGGTCTGGATATAAGAAAGATCTTTGCTGCGACCATCCTTGTGACAGTCGCTGCCGCATGCTCGTATTTCATAGCGACCCAGCGTGAGAACCTGCGCAATGAAGAGCGTCGAATGGCCGCTCTAAAAGCGTTACTCCAAAGTCAGCAAGAAAAGCGAGCCCAAGAGAAACGAATAGCCAATCTGATTCAACAATACCAAGAAAAAATTGCATCAGAGCAACGAAACTTCGGTCTGCAAGAAGTCGCACTGTCACAATGGCATGAGTGCGAGCAAGTACGAAAATCGCTGCCATACACTTCGATGGGCTACAAGCCGTCGATTCTGAAATGCGATTTCCAAACGAAGAAAGCAACCATTGAATGGTCCCCCGCAAATTCCCATACACGCATYGCGGACCGCACAAAGCTCCCAGGAATCCTTGATCCACTGAACACTGAAGGCCCTATCGTCTCGGATTTTCCGATTGGCAGAAGTGCAGTACACGGGAATCCGGCCCAGAAAGTAGATCCAAGARTCGTGAAGATGGCKATTYTGGATTGGGCATCCCGTAATCTCAAGAATCTCAAATTCTCGCAGGAAGAAGAAGTCACCTTGCGCCCGCCTTCTGAAATCAAAGGCCTGGCCGGCGTTAGCGAATACAGGTTAGGAAGAAAAATCCAACTGCAGCTGAACACTGCCAGTAGCAGCGATCTCTTGAGCATGCATTGGGCCGTGGAAATCCTGAATAAATATCCCATTAATTTCGAACGAGTGATTTGGAGCAATCCCACAGCGGTGGGCGCGCAGGTTAACGCCTTCACAACGCTCTATATCCTGGAATAGGTCAAAAAATGGAACTCGGTATCACATTGAGAATGCCCGGGCGACGGGGCGAGAAACATCAAGATCAGCATGCAAAAGCCAAGGAAGCGCTCCAGCAGAAATTGAAGGACCACAACGAAAAGCGTGCCGTGCTTGAGAGATACGCTGTTTCTGACGTAGCGGCAGTTCCTGATGGTGAGTATGTCAATCTTCATAAGCTCACGCACCCCCTGGGTGAACAGCATCTGGAGCACTTCGCAGCCATACAGAGCGACATGCTTTTCGAGCAGAAGATTGTCGGCTTCGCCCTCAATCAGCCACTCGCAGATTCCAAGAGCTCTAAAAGCCATCGGACCTATTTGCTGATGACTCCTGACATGTATCTGCAAAGCAGAGGCATGTTGGACGTTGCCCAGCGTCTGAAGGCAGACAACTATCAAAATATCTATCCATTGATTTCCACTTGGGAAATCATACGGGCGGTACACCACAACAACGCACGCGAAATCAGCAGCTCGGATTCCGAACAAACATCAACACAGACGCGCGTGCGGCAATTGCTATTGGACGCTGCAAAATCAGGTGCATCAGATATCCATATCGAAGCACGCGAGAACAAGGCCGAAGTCTTGCTCCGTATTGATGGTCGTCGGTACAAGATGGGAGACATCTCTTTGGCCACTGCTGAAGACTATGGTTCGGTGCTCTTCAATTTTGAATCTACTGACATCGCCCGAAAAGGATCTTGGACCAAGCGAGAAATCAAGGACACCAATTTTGACGTGTGGGATGACCCTACAAAGAAAAACAAGCGCCTATTGACTGTGCGGTTCCACTCAACTGCCATACATCCAGATAAGAGTGGCTAACACCACTTCGTCACAGGCCCCCGCAGAGCAGTTATGCTCGCTGCCCTCATGGCACGACGACCTGTAAGCAAAGAACTGTGGCGACAGCTACAACCCCTCATCCCTGCCTTCGTACCTTCCGCCAAAGGCGGTGCGCGCAAGCTCGCAGTCAGCGATGAAGCCGCCCTCAACGGCATCCTGTTTGTGTTGCAAACAGGCATTCCGTGGGAAGACCTTCCCCAATCCCTTGGGTACGGC
>NZ_WUMG01000081.1:0-8225 GCF_009827015.1 Delftia sp. CH05
CCCCGCCACATCACCCCCCACGCCCTGCGCCGCCGCTTCACCGTGGTCGAGCGCACGGCGCTGGAGTGGGCCGTGGTGGACCGTGCCGAGGCGGGCGAGGCCGACCGGCTCAACGCGGCCACGCTGCGCTCGCTGCTCAAGGACATCGAGCAGGCGCGGCAACTCGATCTTGACGACCCCGAACTGGCCGACAGCCTGCGCCGGTTCGAGGCCTTCGGACTCATCGCCGCGGGGCGTGCCCAGGAGATCCTGGACGGCCCCGTACAAGCCCACGAACAGCCGTGACCACCCCTTTTTGACGACAGCCCCACGGCCCAACCACCCCCAACCCGGAGAACACCATGGCGACAGCCCCGTTCCATCATGGCATTCGCGTCACGGAAGTGAGCGAAGGCATCAATTCCATCCGCATCGTGTCCACGGCCGTGATCGGCCTCGTGGCCACGGCCAGCGACGCCGATGCGGCCACTTTCCCGCTGAACCGTCCGGTGCTGGTCACCAAGGTCGATGCGGCCATCGGCAAGGCCGGCACCAAGGGCACGCTGGCCCAGGCGCTGAACGCCATCAAGGAGCAGTGCCGCCCGGTGCTGGTCGTCGTGCGCGTGGCCGATGGCGAAGGCGCCACCGAGGCCGAGCGCCGCACCGACCAGGACGCCAAGGTCATCGGCACCACCGCCGGCAACCAGTACACGGGCCTGCAGGCGCTGCTGGCGGCCCAGGCACAGCTCGGCGTCAAGCCGCGCATTCTGGGTGCGCCAGGCCTGGACAGCCAGGCCGTGACCGACGCGCTGGCGTCCGTGGCCATCAAGCTGCGCGGCTTTGCGTATGCAGCGGCCATCGGCAACGATGTGGCCGAGGCCCAGGCCTACCGCGAGCACTTCGGCCAGCGTGAACTGATGCTGCTGTGGCCCGGCTTCAAGGCGCTGGATCTGTCCACCGCCGCCGTGCAGGACGCCTCGCCCGTGGCCTACGCCCTGGGCCTGCGCGCGCGGATCGACCAGGAGCAGGGCTGGCACAAGACGCTGTCCAACGTGCCGCTGTCCGGCGTGCTGGGCATCTCGCGCGATGTGCACTGGGACCTGCAAAGCCCCGATACCGAGGCCGGCATCCTCAACCAGGCCGGCATCACCACGCTGATTCAGAGCCAGGGCCACCGCTTCTGGGGCTCGCGCACCTGCACGGACAGCGAGCTGTTCCGCTTCGAGTCCAGCGTGCGCACCGCGCAGGTGCTGGCCGACACCATGGCCGAGGCGCATTTCTGGGCCGTGGACAAGCCCATGCACCCCAGCCTGGTCAAGGACATCCTGGAAGGCATCAACACCAAGTTCCGCGAGTTGAAGGCCCTGGGCTACATCCTGGACGGCAAGGCCTGGTACGACGAAACGGTCAACGAGACCGCCACGCTCAAGGCCGGCAAGCTGGTGCTGGACTACGACTACACGCCCGTGCCTCCGCTGGAGGACCTGGGCTTTCGCCAGCGCATCACCGATCGCTACTTCGCCGACTTCGCCCTGCGCGTGGGTACCGGCCAGTAAGCGGCGGCCGCACCCGACACACCCAATACACCGAACACATCGGATACACAGGAGAAAAGCACCATGGGACTGCCCCGCTCTCTCAAGAATTTCGCCACCTTCGTGGATGGCAACTCGTACATCGGCGACATGCCCGAAGTGGGCTTGCCCAAGCTCACCCGCAAGATGGAGAAGTACCGCGCCGGCGGCATGAACGGCGAGGTCAGCCTGGACTTCGGCATGGAGGCCATCGAGGCCGACCTGACCGCTGCCGGCTACATGAAGGAATTGATCTCCACCTGGGGCACGCTGCGCCACGACGGCGTGCTGCTGCGCTTCGCCGGCGCCCTGCAGGGCGATGACAGCGAAGGCGTGGACTCGCTGGAAGTGGTCATGCGTGGCCGCTTCTCGGAGTTCGACCCCGGCAAGGCCAAGGCCGGCGACAAGACCGAGATCAAGTACAAGCTGGCCGTCAGCTACTACCGCCTGTCCATCAACGGCCAGGTGCTGATCGAGATCGATCCGGTCAACTTCGTCGAAGTCGTCAACGGCATCGACCGCCTGGCCCAGGTCCGCGCCGCGCTGGGCATCTGAGCCTGGCTCGTCTGACCTGACCTCACCGGGCCTCACCGGGCCCCCGGGCCGGCCGGCCCGGTCCTCACTTTCCCTTCACCCGAACGCTGACACACCATGGATACCACCAAGCCCCAGGAAGACCTCCAGAACCAGGCTGCCGCCAATGCGGCCGCCCTCGCATCGGGCGATGCGCGCGAGATCACGCTCGACGTGCCGCTCAAGCGCCCCGGCGGCGACCTGGCCCGGGTGCTGGTGCGCCGCCCCAATGCCGGCGCGCTGCGCGGCCTGTCGCTGGTCGAGCTGCTGCACATGAACGTGACCGCGCTGCAGACCCTGCTGCCGCGCGTGACCGAGCCCATGCTGCACAAGGCCGAGGTGCTGCAGCTGGACCCCGCCGACCTGGTGACCCTGGGTACGGAGGTGGCCTCTTTTTTGGTGCCGAAGGCGCAGAGGGAGCAATTCCCGAGCGCGTAGAGGATGCCATGGCCGACCTGGCCATGGTCTTCCACTGGCGGCCGGCGGACATGGAGGACATGTCGCTGGCCGAACTCGGCCAATGGCATGAACGGGCGCGCGAGCGCTACGAAAGCCAGGACTGAGCCAGGACTGAGCACCACCTCCACTCCATCGCCCGCCTCTCGCCCCTCTCTTGCACGCCCCTTGCCCATGACCTCCACCCAACGCCAACACCGCACCGGCCAGGGAGCCCTCCATGGCCGTTGACACCCTGCGCCTGGACGAGGTGCTCAAGCAGGCCGAGCGCGTGCACCAGCCCCTGGCGCTGCTGGGCAGAACCAGCAGCAACACGGCCCGGGAACTCAAGGAAACGGTCGACCAGTTGAAGAAGCTGCAGCAGCAGCAAGCCCAGCTGGGCGACTACCGCGCGCTG
Source organism: Delftia sp. CH05 (assembly GCF_009827015.1). Lineage (NCBI taxonomy): Bacteria > Pseudomonadati > Pseudomonadota > Betaproteobacteria > Burkholderiales > Comamonadaceae > Delftia > Delftia sp. CH05. The sequence continues at coordinate 2,980 of NZ_WUMG01000081.1, forward strand.
CGCAGCGGCCTGGCCGACACCACGGCACGGCTGCGCGGCGCGCGCCAGCAGATGGCCCAGCTGCGGCTGGAATCGGGCGCGGGCGAGCAGCCCTCGCGCGCCATGCTGCGCGCGCTGCGTTCGGCCCAGGTCGAGGAGGAGCGCCTGGCGCTGCTGCGCGCCACGCAGCGATCGCGCCTGATGGACATGCGCGAAGGCCTGCGCGGCGCGGGCGTGGACACGGGCAACCTGTCCGCGCACGAGCGCAAGCTGCACAACGACATCCGCGCCACCACGGCCCAGATGGAAAAGCAGCGCAAGGTGGTGGCACCGGCCGCCCAGCGGCTGGAGAGGATCGACGCCCTGCGCGAGCAGAGCAAGACCCTGGCCGATCGCGGCCAGGCGCTGCGCGAGACGGGCGGCAAGATGCTGGCGCCCGTGCGCGCCGTGAGCCAGGCCTTCATGACCGACGACCAGGCCGCCGCACAGCTGCGCGCCACCATGGCGGGCAGCAACGGCAAGCCGGGCGCCGATTACCAGCAGGTGCTGGACATGGCCAAGAGCCTGGGCACCGACATGCCCGGCAGCACGGCCGACTACATCGCGATGATGAACCAGCTGCAGCGCCAGGGCGTGTCCTCGCAGGATGTGCTGGGCGGAGTGGCCCGGCAGGCGGCCAACCTGGGCGCGGTGCTGAACATGCCCGCCAAGGAGGCCGGCGAGTTCGCGGCGCAGCTGCAGCAGACCACCCGCGCAAGCGCGGGCGACATGGCCGCACTGGCCGACACGGTGCAGCGCACCTCCCACCTGGGACTGGACCCCACAGGCATGGTCAAGGGCCTGGACGCCATCGGCAAGGCCCTGCCGCAGCTGGGGCAGCAGGGCGCAAGGTCGGGACAGATGTTCGCGCCGCTGCTGCTCATGCTCAACGACGCCAGCATCAGCGGCGAGGCCGCCGGCAAGGCCGTGGGCAACCTGGTCAAGAACTCCATGGACCCGGCCAAACTGGGCCAGGCCAACAAGATGCTCGCGAGCCAGGGCGTGTCGCTGGACTTCAAGGACGCCAGCGGCAAGTTCGGCGGCACCGAGCAGATGATGGCCCAGCTGCAAAAGCTGCAGAGCCTGGGCAGCGACAAGCTGCGCGCCGCTGCGCTGGACAAGCTGGCGGGCGGCGATGCGCAGACGCGCAAGGCCCTGGAGGCGTTGCTCCAGCAGGGCCCGGGCGGCTACCAGCAGATCGCCTCCCAGCTCAAGTCACAGGCGGATCTGGATGGGCGCGTGGCCATCCTGAAGGACTCGGTCTCGGCCCAATACGAGTCCGTCAAGGACAGCTACAACGGCCTGTTGAGCGACATGGGCTCGACCATCGAGTCCGACCTCAAGGCCGTGCTGGGCACGCTGCGCGAGATGACCGAAGGCATGCGTGCCTGGGTCAAGGAGCATCCCCAGATCGTGCAGTGGACGCTGCGCATCGTGGCCGTGCTGGGCCTGCTGATCGCAGGCGTCGGCGTGGTGAGCAGCGTGCTGTTCGGCCTGCTGGCGCCGCTGCTGCTCACGCGCACCGTGTTCGGCCTGCTGGGTGCGGCCATGGGCGCAGGCAGCGGGGCCTTGGGCGTGCTCAGGCGCGGCCTGGCGGCCGTGGTCCTGTCGCTGGGCATGATGGGCGGTGGCGGCAGTGCCATGGGCCTGTTGGCCGGCGGCATGCGCATGGCCAGCAATGCCGTGGGCGTGCTCCGGCGCGGCGTGGGCGCCGTGGTCCTATCCCTGTCCATGATGAGCGGCGGTGGCGGAGCCATGGGTCTGCTGTCGGGAGGCTTGCGCATGGCCAGCAACGCTGCGGGCGTGCTCAGGCGCGGGCTGGGAGCCGTGGTCCTGTCGTTGGCCATGATGGGCCGCGGCGCTGCCATGGGCAGCATAGGCACCGCCCTGGCCGGCGCGGGCCGCGCTGCAGGCCGCATCTTCGGCGGCGGTGCAGGCAAGGGCCGTGCGGGCGCCGTCATGGGCCTGCTGGGCGCCGGCCTGGGGGCCGCAGGAGCCGTCGGCAGTGGCCTGGGCGGTAGTCTGGGTGGTGCAGCCGCATCGCTGATGGGCTTGGTGCGCATGACACCCATGGGCCGGCTCGCAGGCGGCCTGATGGGCGCGGGCGGCTCGATCATGCAGAACTGGGACGGCCTTTCCACCGCCTTCAAGGCCGGCGACTGGAAGGGCGTCGGCGGCACGCTGCTGGAGGCCGGCAAGGCCGGCCTCGATGGCGCCACGGGCGGGTTGTTCGGCGTGGTCGCTGACCTGGCCGGCAAGGGCATCAGCGGCCTGGCCTCGTCGGTGGGCTCATGGTTCAAGTCCGGCGATGCGTCGGCACCCGACCAGGGCCGCGCCGGCGCACTGCGCCAGGGTGTCGCTGCTGCAGCCACGGCGGCCACGCTGGCCACGGGCGCCATGCCGGCCATGGCCGACACGGGCGCCGTGCGCATCGACAGCCGCCCGCCGCTGGCCAGCGCCGCTGCACCCGCGCCGGCACCGGCCCCGGTGGCCGGCGCCACCATCCATATCACCGTCAACGCTGCGCCCGGCCAGGATGCGCAGGCCATTGCCCGCGCCGTGGCCGCCGAGCTGGACCGCCGCGACATGGCCAAGCGCTCCAGCGTGCTGTCGCAGCTGTCGGACATCGACTGAGGAGCATGAGCATGCTGATCACACTGGGCCAGTTTGCCTTCGGCATCGACACACTGGCATTCGACAAGCTGGTGCGCAGCAGCACCTGGCGCCACCCGAGCAACAGCCGCGTGGGCGCGCGCCCCGCCCGCCAGTCGCTGGGCCCAGGCGATGAAACGCTGGGCCTGACCGGCGTGCTCGCACCCGAGTTCCGGGGCACGGCCAAGTCGCTGGACGACCTGCGCGAAATGGCCGACCAGGGCAAGGCATGGGCCCTGGTGGGCGGCGAAAGCATCCTGGGCGCCTGGGTCATCGAGAGCCTGCAGCAGACCGGCACGCACTACACACCGGGCGGCAAGCCGCGCCGCATCGAGTTCGATCTCAAGCTGGCCCGCGTGGACGACCACCTGGCCGAAGGCGGCGGCGGCGTCGATCCCTGGCCCGATGAAGACTTCTGGGAATGGTGGATCTGATGGCCACGCAGGAATACTTGCACGCCAAGCCCCAGTACGAAATCGTCCTGGACGGGCGCAACATCACCAGTCAGGTGGACACGCGGCTGATGAACCTGACGCTGTCCGAATCGCGCGGCGAAGAGGCCGACAAGCTGGACATCACGCTGGACGACAGCGATGGGCGCCTGGCCCTGCCAGGCAAGGGATCCAAGATCGCGCTGAAGCTGGGCTGGGCCGGACATGGCCTGGTCGACAAGGGCACCTACGAGGTGGACGAGGTGGAGCACCAGGGTGCGCCCGACAGAATCGTGGTGCATGCGCGCTCGGCCGAGCTCAAGCGCCAGCTGCGCACGCGCTCCGAGCACAGCTACCACAACAGCACGCTGGGCCAGATCGTGCGCAGCATTGCGCAGCGCAACGGCCTGCAGGTGCGCGTGGACGCGCAGTTCGAGAACCTGCGCGTGGACCACATCGACCAGACCCACGAAAGCGACCTGAACTTCTGCAGCCGCCTGGCGCGCCAGTACGATGCCGTGTGCACGGTCAAGAAGGGCAAGCTGGCCTTCATCGCCATCGACAGCAAGATCACCGCTGCCGGCCAGACCGTGGAGGCCGCCACGCTCACGCGCGCCGAGGGCGACAGCCACGCCTACCACACGGCCGCGCGCAACGACTACAGCGGCGTTCGCGCGTACTGGAACGACGCGGATCGCGCCGAAAAACGCAGTGCCACGCAGGGCGCCGAAGACAACGAAAAGCGCCTGAAGGACACCTACGGCAGCGAGGCCGAGGCGCAGGCCGCCGCCAAGGCCGAGATGGGCCGCATCAACCGCGCCAAGGCCACCATGGGCCTGAAGCTGGCGCTGGCGCGGCCCGACCTGATGCCGCAGACGCCGCTGAAGCTGCAGGGATTCAAGGCAGAGATCGATGACACGCCGTGGCTGGTCGTCAAGATCCAGCATGAGCTGGGCGACGCCGGCTTCACCTCCAAGCTGACGCTGGAGACACGCGCCAAGTGAGCGAGAGGGGCGGGTAGAGCGCGTCCTGGAGCGGCCGGCGCAGGCCGTTCAGCGCGCGGCCAGGGTCGCCACGGCCATGATGGCGGCGCGGCCCGAATCGTCGGCCCGGCCGTAGCAATCGAGCAGCTCGCGCTCGTCGGGCGCCAGGGTCTGGACCGATGCGTTCGCATGCTGGCCCGTGACCACATACAGGACATCCACGCCCAGGCCCGCCATCACGGCCAGGGCAGCCGCATTCGGCGATTGCTCGCCCTTCTCCCAGGTGGCCAGGGTGCCGCGCGAGACGTCGCAGGCGTCTGCCATGGCGAGCTGCGCCACGTCCAGACGCAGACGCTCTTGCCTCAGCCTTTCACCGATGTGATCGAAATTTCTTCTATTCATCAATTGACATGCTCGAAATTTCGAGCAATGATGCAGTCAGCGTGTAACCAAACCATCCAAACCATCCCAAATACTACATGACAGCCATGCACTCCCCCAGAGCCGTGCCCGGTATCCCTGCGGATCCGGTGCTTCATGACAGGCCCGTGCCACTGCGCATGACGGCATCCGAACGCGAACGCCACGCCCGCTATGCCAGCCGTGAAAGCCGCAGCGCCTCCAACTTCGCGCTGAAGCTGTACCGCATGGGCATGCAGCAGTACGAGCAGCAGATGCCGCCGCTGCCCCAGGCCGATCAGGCGCGATAGCCACCCGCGCCGCCCTGTTCACCGCCTTGTCTTCGATCCCAACTGCCCCCAGGAGCCTGCCATGCGCATGATGTGCCCCCACTGCAACGAACACGCCTACACCCGCACCAGCCTGCAGCTGACCAGCACCAGCCGCGAGACCATCTTCCAGTGCCGCAACTTCGAGTGCGGCCATGTGTTCTCGGCGGTGACCGAGATCAACCGCACCATCAGCCCCAGCGCCATCCCCAACCCCATGGTGATCCTGCCGATGAGCACGCACATCAAGCGCAAGCTGCTGCAGACCCAGCTGGACGCCATGCCGTCCTCGCAATACGAAGGCGCAGCGCACCGCGCAGCCCAGGCGGCCGAATCCGCCCAATCCAGCGAAGGCGCGCGCAGCTAGCGCGGCCGGGGCGCCTTCGCCGCTCCTGACGGCGCCCCACCCGGCGCGCGGGCAGCCCCGCCTGCAC
>NZ_WUMG01000082.1:0-8091 GCF_009827015.1 Delftia sp. CH05
GGCCGGCCCGGAGGGAAGCGTACGGGCGACATGATGGCCGACTACGCCATCGCAGGAGGGCCCTTCCTCGGGGCATGCGAGCAGTTGCTGACGGACAGCTTCCAGATCAGTTGGTACGACCGTTTTCCTGCGATCGAGCACGTGCTCAGCGGCCAGTGGAGCATGGCCACGCAGCTGCAGGGCATGGCCGGCACCACGCCCCCAATGGCGACCGTACCCGCTTTGGCGCAGGCAGTGCGGCCAGTGGCCCACACGGTGCCCACAGCCGCCGGCGGACCAGACTCGGTACAGCCGTTGAATAAATCGAACCGCGTCAAGTACAGCTGCACAGGCTGTACTGACCAGATCAGCGTTTGGGGCAAGCCAGGGCTCAAGCTCATCTGCGGCGAATGCCAAGCTGCATTTGTAGATCACTAGCCGTGTTGGTTTGCGCTGTCCCAGCGGAGGAATGGCTTGTATGTTTCGCCACGAGGGTGATGCCGACAGAGCAGCTCTCTGTCATCCAGACCGTGCCTGGACACGTAGATCGCCGTGGTCTCCAGTTGCGCGTGGCCCAGCAGCAGCTTGATGGTGTCGAGCGGGGCCCTACCTTGATAGAGGTGTGTGGCAAATGCATGCCGGAAGCTGTGTGGGGATAGATCCAGACCACACATGCCGGAGTACCGGCGCACCATGCGCCATAACTGGAGATATCGGTAGTCTGGATAGTGTCCGCTGGACACAAAGAATCGTCTTGTCGATCGAGCAACATGTCCACCGGCACGCAGGATATCGTTGCGGACCCTTTTATATTGTGCAATCCAATACAGCGCAGGCTCTCCCAGCACAACAAGACGCTCCCTCCTCCCTTTCCCCATGATCGGCAGGCAGCGGCCCTGGAGATACATGTCTTGTGGCAACTCTAGTAGCTCTGCAGCGCGAAGGCCCGCGCCGTAGAGAAGCTCAAGGACTGCACGGTCGCGTACGCCCTCTGGCGTCTTCACGTCCGGTTGCTCAAGAACACTTTGGATCTGCGAAGCGCTGGGCACTTCATGCTGCGGCCGCGAGAACACGCGTACTGGCAGTAGGTATGGATTGATATCCATGTCCACGATCGACTCGGACAAGCCCCACTCGTACAACCTGCGCAGGCACCATTGCTTTTTGCGAAAAGTGGCGGCTGATACGGCGGCTTTAGCTCCCTGTAAATAGGACTGCAGGACCGAGCCCGAAAGGGCCTCCCATGTGCGCCCTGTCTCTTGGATTGACCACTTGTTGAACGCGCAGATCTCAACCTGAAGTGTTCTTCTCGTGGAATCAGCCATGCCTTCAACCAAGAAGAGATCAGTCAGAAAATCTTCGAAACGGGAATCCCAGCCCTCGTGAAAACGAGAGGGCTCGCCCTGGTGCATCCAGGGATCTTTTCTATCCATGCTGTCCTCAAGTGGCGGGCCAGCACGGATGGCGTAGAGAGCCGTCCCCGCTGGCGAGACGCACACCTCGACGCGCCAAATTCTAGATCAAATAAAACATAAAAAGTCAAGCGTAAAACGTGCGGTATGTATCGAACGTTTTACGCTGGAGTGTCCGAGGAGGGCTGCATACAGTGCGCCCATGCCTACCCACCCCCCTCGTTTTTCGTGCGCAAGTCTGGTACGCACGGCACTGCCCGCTGCTGTTGCAGCGGCCTTCCTCACAGTCTGCACAACGTCTTTCGCTGAGGGTGTCTCAGAAAAAGTAGCAGGACAGTTGAGGGCAGCGATTTCTGCCAATACCGGCAACTCGGTCCGAGTTGACGAGATCAGCCCCACGCCAATTAAAGGCATCTACGAGGTGCTTTCGGAGGGGGAAGTATTTTACGCCGATGAAACAGGTCGTTACAGTTTCATAGGTGGATCATTGATGGATTTGAAACAGCGCGTGGACCTCACCGCACGGGTCCAGGACAAGCGGATGGCCATACCGTTCGATCAGCTGCCGTTCAAACACGCGATCAAGGAAGTACATGGCAATGGCAGCCGGTCGATGGCAGTTTTTGAAGATCCAAACTGCCCAATCTGCAGGGTGTTCACGAAGTTCGTAGACCAGATCGATGACGTGACGGTCTACAGGTTCATGCTCCCGGTCATCAGCCCGCAAAGTCAGAGTCTCGCGCGCATGGCCTGGTGCTCTCCTGACCGTGCCGGGGTTTGGAAGGCGATGATGGACGGCGCCAGGCCCAAATTGCCCGAGGCATGCAATGTCGATGGCCTGGTCGAAATCCTCCGAACTGGGGAGCGCTACCAGATCAACAACACGCCTACCGTGGTGCTGGCCAACGGTAAGCGGCTCGTCGGAGCCACCCCCCCTGAGCAGTTTCTGGAAGAGCTCGAAAAAAGCGGGCGAGTTGGGGGTCGCAAATGAGGCTGTTGAGATTTGTTGCGGACTGGCGCAAACGCTCTCCGCTCACGCTCGCCCTCGTCCCAGTAGTCGCGATTGCGGCCATCGTCAGTGCGGCTGACATCGTCACAGCGATACAGAACTCACCGAATGCGAGCCCATGGCTCAAGCAGAACGCCCAGGCTGTCGCCAATCTTGCGATCAACGTCGAAAGCCGCGGAGATACCAACGCATACAACGGCAGCTGCTGCTATGGCGTGCTGCAGATGAACAGGGCGAATATCCGTGAATACGCTGGTGTGACACCAGAGGAGTATCGCCAACAGAGTCTCCAGCAGCAGATCGACTCGTGGTCGGCTTTGACAACAGACGCTATGCAATCCGGCGTGGTTCGCGATCTACTGGCCTTGGGTACTTTCGATGGCCGACCAGTTGACGGCAACCTGGTGCTGGCCTGCGTTCAGCTGGGCATTGGCAACTGCCGAAGGATGATCAATTCAGGCCGTTGCTCTGGATTTGCGGACAGCAACGGGACGACGATCTGTGGCATGGCGGACCGGATGACCGGCGGGACGGGGACTTCGCCCGGTGGAAGCGGCGGAGGCACCAAACCCGGCACTGGTGGTGGAGGCGCTGGTGGATGGAAGCCCATCACCGAAGTGCCGGTTGCCCCGAGCATGGAAGAAGGATTTCGCCAGGCCTCGGGCCAGAGCATGGGCAACGTGCGCAAGACCATCCTCACAATCGGCATCGGTGCAACGGCGCTGATTGTGGGCTCAGCCTTGCTGAGCGTATGGCGCCGCTACGCTAAGGGTGGCTTGGCCGTCGACCAGTTTTCGCGCCATGCTTTGCAGGCTGGGCTCCTACTTGCATTCATCGCGATTGCGATGACCGTCGTCGCATGAGCCGGCTCCGCGTGATCAAGCTGGCAGCTGCCATTGGGCTCACCACCCTCGCCTGCTTCGGCGCGAACGCCAGCACTCTCGACTGCCTGCGCGGCAACAAAACCAACGCGCACTGCCGGCAGATGCTCCAGAACTACTGGCAGCACGAACGAGCTATCACCGCCGTAGCACTGCATTACGGTCTGGAGCCCGCTCTGCTCAAGGCACTGGTCGCAGTCGAGAGCAAATACAACGCCCAGGCACGCTCCCCGGCCAATGCCCGGGGCCTGGCTCAGGTCCTGCCTGACACCGCGCGAGGTGTCGGCCTCCAAGACGCCGAGAGCAACCTCTACAGCCCCGTGCTGGGCTTGGCCGCCGGCGCCGCATACCTCCGAAAAATGTGGTTCGAGTTTAGGGACTGGCCCCTGGCCCTGGCTGCATACAACGCTGGCCCTGGCGCCGTGCGCAAGCACAAGGGCATCCCGCCCTATCGGGAAACACAGCAGTACGTGCCAAAGGTGCTCGCGCTGTACCGCGAGTTCGCTCTTGCAGACGCTGCGGCGATCCGCTGAAGAAACCAGGAATGAAGATGAAAAAACACATGCTCGGTGCATGCGCCACAGCCGTGGCCATGTCCGTTTCCTTGCCTTCGCTGGCCAATGGTCCCGCAGGCGGCAACGACTCCCGTGATGCATTGCTGCAGGCCCAGGTGGCCATTTCATGGCGCGCCAGGGTGTCTGAGTTCGGCCAGCTGATCGCCCAGCGCATCGGAGTGCCCTATCTCGAAATCTGTCCCACAAATCCGCAGCAATTGGTGCATGTCGAACAGGGCGACACAGCGAGCATCGGCGATGCCCTGCGCTCTGTGAACCTGCAGTTGCAGCCTGGCCAGGTACTGGAGCTGGCCAGCACCGCTGCAGGCCTGCGGCTTGAGCTCGCCAGGACGAGCCCTCTGAGCCCGACCTCGGCGCCATGGGCCGCCGCCGGCGCAGCTGCGCCGTCAAGCACCGCCGGTTGCGATCAGGCCGGTGCCCAGGAACTGGCCGCGCGCCAGAGCCGTGCTGTCGCCTCGGTCCAGATCACTTCCTCTGCAGCTGGCGCGCAGGTGGCCACGCAGCGCTACGTGCTGCGTGAAGGTCAGCCTGTGCACGAGCAGCTGCAGGGCTGGGCCCAGGCCGCTGGCTGGAAGCTCATCTGGTATCCGCGCGTGTCGTGGCAAGTCATTTCGAGCTCGGCCTTTAGCGACGACCTCGATGTCGCTGCGGCCGTCGAGGCCGTGGTCACGATCCTCCGGGCAGAGGGCAAGCAGGTCCTGCTGACCGTGGCGGCCGCCAACCAGGTCATGGAAGTCACGTCCACGGACATCACTGCAGAAAGCAAAGACGGCAATGAAGAATAAGCACCTCCCCCAGCGCCTGACCTGCCTCGCCACAGCGATCAGCGTGCTGCTCCTGCAGGGCTGCACGACGATCCAGGAAGCCGAGAAGAACACGAAAGCAGCCAACGACCAGGCCCGCCGACTGTTGACCGAACGCACACAGATCGCCGCGCCTGCAGGCGTCACGCGCCTGGCAGTTCCGCGCATCGCCGGCAAGGAAATCCGCTTGCACAAAAGCCAGTCGCTGCCGGCAGTTTTCGAGAGCGAAATCGCCTACGCCACACATGGCTCGCAAAAGCTCAGCGAGGTTCTGGAAGAGCTCGGCACGCGCATCGGCATCCCGATCGCAGCAACTGAAATCGTGGGCGCGCCAGGTGCTGACCTCGGCCAGCAAGGACAGGCCCAGTCTGCCGGCACCCGGGGCATCAATGGCTTCACGCAGGTCGAGCACAACGGATCGGTGAAGGCCTTGCTGAACGATCTGGCCCAGCGCAACCAGGCGTCGTGGCGATATGCCGGCTCACGCAACGTGATCGAGTTCTTCCGCTTTGAGACGCGCACTTTCGACATGAACATTCCGGGCGGGGCCAAGGCGCTGGCAGCATCGATCAGCCTGTCTGCCACCGGCTCCGGCTCCAGCAGTGGAGGCAGCGGGGCCAGTGGTGGCTCGGGCGGCGCTGGAGGCAGTAGCGGCAGCGGCACGGTGTCAGTCACTCAGAACCAGCTCATTGACCCCTGGACATCGATCATGAGCTCGGTCCAGGCCATCCTCGGTATCCAGGCAGGAACCTCATCTCAGTCGCGCGGCGCGAATAGCAGTGCAGGTGGTTCGGGGGCCGGCGTCTCAGCCGGTGGAATTGGCGGGTCTGCAGGGGCAGGAGCCGGTTCATCGAACTCCAGGCTCGCGGTGGCTGGCCAAGACGGATTCGCTTCGGCTACACCGGAGCTCGGGATCGTGACGGTCACGGCCAGGCCGCACAGCCTGCAGCGGATCAGCACCTTGCTCAACTCGATCAACGCGCGCTACGCGCGCAACGTGATGATCGACCTGACCGTCTACAACGTCACGCTGGCCAAGGAGCAAGCCGCAGGCCTGTCGATGGACCTGGTCTACAAGCAGCTCAATGGCAATGGAGTGAGCCTTGGAGGCACGAGCCCGATCCAGCCGTCAAGCGGGCAACCCGGTCGCTTCACGGTCAGCTTCGCCGACGCAAATTCCCGGCTCAACGGCACCAAGATCATTGCAGAGGCGCTCAACACGGTCGGCAGCGTGGCGCTGTTCAAGAAAGGCCAGTTCCTGGCCATCAACGGCCAGCCATCGCCCTTCCAGGTGGTCCAGGACCGCGTCTACACGGCCACACGCACGACCACGCAGACCGCCAACGTCGGTGCCCAGACGACCGAGCAGAAAACCACCCTCACCACAGGCCTGACGGCCAACGTGGTGCCGCTGATCCTGGGCGACAACCGCATCCTGCTGCAGTACCAGTTTGAACTGAGCTCGGTGACTTCAATGAACCCGGAGGTGGTCAATGGCGTGACCTCGTACTCACCAGAAGTGGCACGGCAGAGCATGCAGCAGCAGGCCTTCGTGAAAGACGGCGACGCCCTGGTGCTGTTCGGGTTCGACAGCGGCAGCGAGGAAGTCAACGACCAGCTGTCGATCGCGGGCGCGAGCAAGCGCGGCCGCGGCGATCGAACGATGTCGGTGATCGTGATGCAGGTGTATGGAGGTCAGAAAAATGGCTAAGCAACGCAATGCCCCCAAGGTCAAGCTCATCGTCGCAGGCCTGGTGGGCGCTGCACTGGTCGTCCTCGCGGGCGCCGGCCTTGCGCAGCAGAAGACACCGGCCGACCTGGCCGCCGAGAACGAAGTGCAGCTGCAGCTGCTGCAGCAGCAGCGGCAGATCCGCGACATGCTGGGCACGGACCCGATCGTGGGCAGCCTCCCGACCGTCGTGTCGGTGATCATTCTCGATGGAAAGAAGACTGCCCGCCTGGCCCTGGCCAACGGCGCAGTGCTGACGTTCACCGAGGGGGACGAGATAGCGGAGCGCATGACGCTGGCCAGCGTCGCACCGCGCAAGGTCCAGGTCCGGATTGAGCCCCTGCCCAACGCCAAGAGCAAGAAGCCAGTGCCCATGACGCTGGCGTTCAAGGCCGCCAATTCGCCGGGCGGCGCGGCTGCGCCAGGAATGTCTTGGCCAGGCCAAGGAGCAGCGGCCGGCATGCCGGCGGCGCCGCTGGCCATGCCTGCAGGACTGGTCCAGGCGCAGCCCGCCCTGCCCTCACCAGGATCGGCCATCTGGAATGGCCCAACGCCCAATCAAATGCCTGCACACGCCGGCCAGGCGCCTGCACAAAGCAATCAGTGAGGCGCCACAGATGCTAAAGCGCGCGTTCAAAAAAGCCAGGACTGAGCCAACTCTTTCCGCAAGTGATATCGCACAGGATTCCGGCTCGCCTTCTGGCTTTGATCAGAGCTCAACTCAGATATGGAAAATCGATGGTTACAGGTTGGCTCTCGGTTTAACTTGGACCGAGGCAGATAGTCTGAAGACGGCAAAACGCTTTGTTGGAAAAAACAATGCCTATTTGACTTTGAGTGTCAGTGGTCAGCTGAACGTGGCCAAGGGCACTTCGCAGATGGCAGGCTGTTTTGCGGGGGCAGCGCTTGTTGCGATGCTTCTAGATAATGCCCTTGTCTTTCAGAAAATTGCAGAAGAGACATTCTGGATATGCCTGATCAAGGACGGTGTACCTCAGCCAACGTTCGATCGAATCGTCTATGACGCCGAAGAGGCAAAGCAGGCGTACTCGACTGCAGCCGAATACATTCCACACGATGGAGTGATTGTCGGAGACACAATCAATGCCAGATATACCATTCAAAAGATCATTGAGGCCGCAAAAGACCTCAAATCTGAGGAATTGCAGCAATGTAGACTGCGGAAAAATGGTCTGGATATAAGAAAGATTTTTGCTGCGACCATCCTTCTGACGGCCGCTGCCGCAGCCTCGTATTTCATAGCGACCCAGCGAGAGAACCTGCGCAATGAAGAGCGTCGAATGGCCGCTCTGAAAGCGTTGCTCCAAAGTCAGCAAGAAAAGCGAGCTCATGAGCAACGAATAGCCAATCTGATTCAACAATACCAAGAAAAAATTGCATCAGAGCAACGAAACTTCGGTCTGCAAGAAGTCGCACTGTCGCAGTGGCATGAGTGCGAGCAAGTACGAAAGTCGCTGCCATACACTTGGATGGGCTACAAGCCGGCGATTCTGAAATGCGATTTCCAAGCGAAGAAAGCAACCATTGAATGGTCCCCCGCAAATTCCCATACACGCATTGCGGACCGCACAAAGCTCCCAGGAATCCTTGATCCACTGAACACTGAAGGCCCTATCGTCTCGGATTTTCCGATTGGCAGAAGTGCAGTACACGGGAATCCGGCCCAGAAAGTAGATCCAAGA
>NZ_WUMG01000083.1:0-7417 GCF_009827015.1 Delftia sp. CH05
CACCGCGAACACCGCGAAGTGCGCCGCAGCCAGGGCGCACTGTCCAGCCGCTACGACTGGGATCCGGCCGGGCGCCTGCTGCGCCACCGCGCAGCGCTGCAAGGCAGCGGCCACGTGATCCGGCCCGGCAACTCCAACGCAACGCTGGAGCGTGGCTACGCCTACGACGCCGCAGGCCAGCTCATCGCCCGTGCCGACTCCCTGCGCGGCCGCCAGGACTTCCGCTACGACCCCACGGGCCGCATCCTAGCCAGCCTGCCCGCACAAGGCAGCCCGCTGGCCCGCGAACTGTTTGCCTTCGACCCCGCAGGCAACCTGCTGGACTCCCTACCCGGCAAAGACGGCCAGCCCGTGGACACCACTCTTGGCGTGGTGGGCGACAACCGCCTGCGCTTCTACCAGGACCTGCACTTTGAATACGACGTGCACGGCAACGTCACAAAGCGCACCCGGGGCAACCAGAAGGCCGGCACCCAGGAAGTGCTGGACCTGACCTGGAACGCAGACCACCAGCTCATCGAATCGAACACCACGCGCCATGGCGTCACCCAGGCCACGCGCTACGCCTACGACCCCCTGGGCCGGCGTGTCTCCAAGAGTGATGCATTTGGCAGCACCCACTACCTGTGGGATGGCGACCTCATGGTGCACAGCCAACGCGGTGCAAGGCAGGCTCTGTACATCTACGAGCCAGGCAGCTTTGTACCGCTGGCCACCATCCAGGGAGCGGGCGAGGAACACAGCACCTACTGGTACCAGTGCGACCAGATCGGCGCGCCACTGGAGCTGACCGACGAACAAGGCCAGGTAGCCTGGGCAGCGGACTACAAGGTCTGGGGTGAGGCGGTCATGCGCAGCGTGTTGCGAACCGGCACCGATGATCGGCCCGTCAGCGCACGGGCTTGGGGCTCAAAGCCTGTTGCACCACCTTCACCGCCGCCCATTGAGCAACCCTTCCGGTTACAGGGGCAGCAGTTTGATGAGGAGACGGGGCTGCATTACAACCGGTTTAGGTATTACGATCCTGTGGTTGGAGTATATGTTTCGCAAGATCCTATTAAGCTAGCGGGCGGTGTTAATTTTTATCGTTATGGAACGAATCCCGTAGTTTTTGCAGATCCTCTAGGCCTAGAGCCAGTAGCATTCAAGACCGCCGGCAAAACCCTATGCATAAAGAATAAATTTCCAGCCAATTCTCCGGCAGCCAAAGAACTACAAGAGTTCACAGATCGCTGGAACAAGCAGATTAATGCAAACGGTGGATCTATGACACGTAGAATACTGACAGAACAAGAGGAAAGAGAGTCTAGAAATTGGAAAAAAAGGATGCGCTGTCAATGTCCTGGAAATACGGTTGCTGGACATGTTCCAGATGCAGCAGCAGGTGGCCCGGCCATTCCTCTTGATTGGATGGCTCAAATGAAAGAGACAAATTCATATGTAGGAGGCATTGTATCCAAAATACCTGTAGGTTATACATACGATAGCGTGAAGCTTGTTGACAATTTAGGAGGCTGCTAATGCACAACACAACTTCTCTAATGGAAAAGTTATTCTTGAGAAATGCCAATGATCCTGAGCATGGCGATCAGGAGATTAGCGAAAAAGAGGATGATATACACGAAATCATGATGCTTGATTACAGCTTTAGAAAACTGTCTCCAATGCTGAAATTAAGGTTCGAATATGCAAGTAGATGGAAAAATGCCAACCTTGATCAAGACTGGTTAAGTCTTAAAGAAATATCTGACATATACAATAATGATATAGCAAAAGAGTGGATAAGTTTAAGAAAAGAAAATTGGTCGGAAACTCCTCCAGAAAGTATCTCAGCTAGCCACTGCACACTTTTTGCTCTGAATCCTTACGAGCCAGAGGAGGCTTATTTGGTGTGGGTTGAAGGAAATATTGAACCGCAAGTTTGGAGATACTTCGGTGCAGACTATAAAATGTTCTTTAACTTAGAAAGATTTTTAGAATATCTAGTTGGAGAAAGAGAGAAAGACGACACTGGTCGATACTGAGATATTGCACCTCTGATCTGCTCTTGTACTCATACTTTGCCGGCCTGCCCGTCGAGGGCAGATCGTAGGCAGCCTGCTGGACACCTCAACAGCTCTGGACGGCCAACCCGTGGGCACCACCCTGGGCGCCGTCGGCGACAACCGCCTGCGCTTCTACCAGGACCTGCACTTTGAATACGACGTCCACGGCAACGTCATCCGCCGCACCCGGGGCAACCAGAAGGCCGGCACCCAGGAAGTGCTGGACCTGACCTGGAACGCAGACCACCAGCTCATCGAATCGAACACCACGCGCCATGGCGTCACCCAGGCCACGCGCTATGCCTACGACCCCCTGGGCCGGCGTGTCGCCAAAAGCGATGCCTTCGGCAGCACCCACTACCTGTGGGATGGTGACCTCATGGTGCACAGCCAACGGGGCGCAAGGCAGGCGCTTTACATCTACGAGCCGGGAAGCTTTGTGCCGCTGGCCACCATCCAGGGAGCGGGCGAGGAACACAGCACCTACTGGTACCAATGCGACCAGATCGGCGCGCCGCTGGAGCTGACCGACGAACAAGGCCAGGTAGCCTGGGCGGCGGACTACAAGGTCTGGGGTGAGGCGGTCATGCGCACCGTGTTGCGGACCGGGACCGATGATCGGCCGATCAGCGCGCGGGCTTGGGGCTCCAAGCCCGTTGCACCGCCTCCACCACCGCCCATTGAGCAACCCTTCCGATTTCAGGGGCAGCAGTTTGATGAAGAGACGGGGCTGCATTACAACCGGTTTCGGTATTACGATCCGGTGGTTGGGCGGTTTGTTAGTCAGGATCCGATTGGATTAATAGGAGGAATCAATTTATATATATATGCTTCCACCCCTACGATATGGGCAGACATTCTTGGCCTAAGTTCTGTAAAACTTGGGAGAAGCCTTAGAAAAGCCGGGCGTCCTGCTCTACCTGACCAAAGTCCACATCATATTGTTCAAGAAAAATGCAATAAAAATGAACATGTAAAGAACTCGCGCGCAATATTAGCCAGGAACAACATTGGAATTGACGATGCGGCTAATGGCGCAAGATTATGGGGAACGAGACCATCTCAAATTGCAATGGCAAATCATCCAGGCCAGATTGCAAGCATTGGAGCCGGCACTTATCACGCCGGATCTCATGTACATAGTGATATGAATGATAAACTTATATACCAAATATTGAAAGGCGTGGAGAAGCGTGGTGGCAACGTTGAAGCGGCCCTAGAGGATATTGGAAGACGATTAGAGAGCGGAAGTTGGAAGGCAACTTTTGCTTGCTGCTGCTCATGAAGGAATAAATATGTTGATAGATAATCCAGAAATTAAGCAACGGCTAGAGATTTTGCTAAATAATTACCAAGACACAGCCGCCAGAATTCTAAAAAATGCAGAAATTAAAAACCTACCAATAGTCAATGAGTGGAAATACTCAAAGGGTGATTTATACAACCCCATTCCATATCGCAGTGAAATGGATGGATTCAGGACGCCAAGATCTTTGAACAAAAAATATGAATCACCTGAAGAGGCAAGTGAGAAAGGATATTTTGCAAGCGGATTCAGCAATGGTCAATTGAAAATCATCAGATCGCCGCGAGAGAATCAATGTAACTTCGTCTCTATAAGTATATATGATGAAAATCTATTTTCCGAACTAAGTAACGTATATCACATTGATTTTTCAATAAATCCCCCTGGAAAAAATCTTCCTCGTTTAAATGGATATGGTCATATTTCAAAAAAAAACGATGACACGATATTAAATATAACAGTCGGCAGAGGAAAAAATTACTCAATAAATTCAATAGAATTGAAAGATGGTATCCCCATCAGAGAATTGGCCTATGCGTCTGGATGGGATAATGAGGTGGAATATCAATTTAACTACAAAAACAATGAACTAACCAATATAACCACTCTGGCAAAAGAAGGTGGATTTGCAATTGTTTGGAATAAAAATTAATTTACAATGACGCATCATTAATATATAATGAGATATTTTAAAGATCATTATATCTGATTAAGTATTTCTAAACTTTATTTTACCAATAAATATCTTATTTATAGAAATTCATAGAATGAAATGTATTTTTAGCGATAGCCTATGAGATATCACGCCCACAATACGATTTGTAGTAGGTGATAAATCTTTGGGAAAGATATTTATTTTTCTTAGAAAAGAAAAATTCTAATTTTGCAAAATTATCCGCGAATGCATTTTCTAGAAAATGCAACTTCTAATAATTCATAGCACACTCCAAAATATAATTATTCAAAAATGAGAGAATAATATAAAACTATTTTTTAAATCACCAGAACTCCGCCCGAGCCGACACCCTCCGCGGCCGCCAAGACTCCCGCTACGCCCCCCTGGGCCGGCGTGTCGCCAAAAGCGATGCCTTCGGCAGCACCCACTACCTGTGGGATGGCGACCTCATGGTGCACAGCCAACGCGGTGCAAGGCAGGCGCTCTATATCTACGAGCCGGGGATCTTTGTGCCGCTGGCCACCATCCAGGGAGCGGGCGAGGAACACAGCACCTACTGGTACCAATGCGACCAGATCGGTGCCCCGCTGGAGCTGACCGACGAGCAAGGCCAGGTGGCCTGGGCGGCGGACTACAAGGTCTGGGGTGAGGCGGTCATGCGCAGCGTGTTGCGAACCGGCACCGATGATCGACCCGTCAGCGCACGGGCTTGGGGCTCAAAGCCTGTTGCACCACCTCCACCGCCGCCCATTGAGCAACCCTTCCGCTTCCAGGGACAGCAGTTTGATGAGGAGACGGGGCTGCATTACAACCGGTTCAGGTATTACGATCCGGTGGTGGGGAGGTTTGTTAGTCAGGATCCTATTGGTTTAGAAGGTGGAATAAACCTATTCTTGAATTCGAACAATACAACCGGATGGATTGATCCATATGGCTTGGCACCGTTTAAACCCTGTCCCTGCACTTGCAAGAAAATATTGGATAACATGAAAGCGAATGGAAGAGACTACGGTGCAAAATCAAATACAGCCAAAGATGGTCATCACATTATCCAAGATGCAGCTGCTAAAACCATACCGAAATATAGTTATACAGGAGCACCAGCCATACAGTTAGGTGGACCTTCTACAAAAATTGGATCTGAACACTATATTGCAACGCAAATTCAACGTGAGGCAGGGGGTGGAACATACGCTGCTGAAAGAAGAATAGGATACAAAGCAATTAGAAAGGCTGGATTGACAGAAGAGGAATCAAAATGTTTATTCCTAATGCATGTCGATCCTTATTTCAACAACCTTGGGGTTACATCAACAACACCCATGCAAACTGTAGCAAACAGGAGATGAAATGAATGAATCATACTTGAAAAATAATCCTAGAATCATTTCCAATATAAAGTCAATAATAAAAGAAATGGCTAATAAAAATTATGACGTATTGCATACAAAAAACCTGCTAGGTGATGCATCGCCACAGGAATATATTGAGCGTTCTCATGACATCTTTCGCGGAAAATTAATTACAATACCACCCGACGATGCATTGCAGAAATCATACGTATTTGACCTTCCCAAAGATCCTAATGATAAATACGCCATCGATGTATTTCTGTGGAGCAACGGCGAAGAAAGTGACGCTGTGGCAACCTTTTGCGTAAGAAGAAATCCTAAGTCCGATGCCCAAGCAGTTTATCTCTATGACCTAAAAATTCCATAACACTGCCGGATATACGCCCCCCGCCGGCCGTATCTTCGCCAGTCTCCCCTTCCAGGGCAACCCATGAGCCGGGAAATTTTGTGCCACTGGTCATCGTGGGCTTGATCAACTCGGCCTTGCAGGCGCCACTACGGACTCGAAAGGCGACACGACAATTACAGCGGACTATGGAAATCCAGATAAAGCACCTTTGAGCCAAAGCAAGGAATTGGGGAATATCAAAGACTAGGCCCTTATGGTCCAACGACACAACAGACAGCCGCTGTACAAAGACAACCTTGTGTAGTTTGTGGCCGCATTGAAGCAAAAATGGTAGCCGACCATATTGATCCACTTGTTGTGGAGCACTATCGAGTTGGAACTTAAGTTTTTTCAGTTCAGTCACACTATCCCTCATGCTCTAAAACTCAAGACGGACAAGCATCTGCATTCTCTAAATGTATGGCTGAAAAATATGAACAACCATAGCAATCTCAAGTCTCTTCAGAAAGAAAAATGTATCCTAGCTGGATCTCCAGAGTCTTATCCGGATGAGAGTTTACAAATTGGTATAGCATTGCAAACAAGAGGAAAACAACCCATAACAGGAATGAGAGCCAATCCTGAAAATGGGACTGCTGGCTGATATATTTGGGCAGGAGATTATTCTGAAGATCCTGATTTTTTTTCAGCCAATACACATTGGCCACGTCCCAGATGTATGGCCCGCACTAATGCCGTACTTGGCTCTTGCACCAGGTTATAGATTTATCATTGACGACGAGGGTTACGAGGATATTTGGCATGAGCCAGTTATTACTAAGAAATAAGGACCTTCTGCAAAATTCAGCTCTCCGAAACCTCAATCCCATCCAGCCAGCTTGATACGAATCATGATTAGCTGAAAAATTTTTCATCAAATACATCAATCATCAAAAAATTCACCAAAACCAGTAATGAAGCATATTCTTTCATTTCACTGATTTTCACTTCAAACACTATTTAAATCCTCCAATGACTAGACAAGATATCTTAAGAGAATTTGGGAAGACTTTCATTACAGAGACAAGAGACTCCGCCATCGACAGAGTTTTTGATTTGATACACGGAAATCTCAACACGCCTGAGTCCCTCAGATCTAGAGATTTCTATCTTTCTCTTTCGCAAGATCAAAAAGATGATTTCAAATATCTTGCGATCCTGGCTGTCGACTCTGCCATCTTCAGAGTACTCAGAATGACTGATCAAGGGATGATCGATATTAAATTCAACGATAGTGAAAGCATAGCTCAGCTAAGTGACGGTCTTGCTGGTGAGTTGTTTGGAGATAATGGCTGGATGAAAGAATTCAGTACCTACCCATCCACGACAATGTAGTTTCAGATATCGATGCGCCTTAATCCTTAGAGTGGCTAACACCACTTCGTCACAGGCCCCCGCAGAGCAGTTATGCTCGCTGCCCTCATGGCACGACGACCTGTAAGCAAAGAACTGTGGCGACAGCTACAACCCCTCATCCCTGCCTTCGTACCTTCCGCCAAAGGCGGTGCGCGCAAGCTCGCAGTCAGCGATGAAGCCGCCCTCAACGGCATCCTGTTTGTGTTGCAAACAGGCATTCCGTGGGAAGACCTTCCCCAATCCCTTGGGTACGGCAGCGGCATGACTTGCTGGCGCCGCCTACGCGACTGGAAC
>NZ_WUMG01000084.1:0-7132 GCF_009827015.1 Delftia sp. CH05
CACCGCGAAGTGCGCCGCAGCCAGGGCGCACTGTCCAGCCGCTACGACTGGGATCCGGCCGGGCGCCTGCTGCGCCACCGCGCAGCGCTGCAAGGCAGCGGCCACGTGATCCGGCCCGGCAACTCCAACGCAACGCTGGAGCGTGGCTACGCCTACGACGCCGCAGGCCAGCTCATCGCCCGTGCCGACTCCCTGCGCGGCCGCCAGGACTTCCGCTACGACCCCACGGGCCGCATCCTAGCCAGCCTGCCCGCACAAGGCAGCCCGCTGGCCCGCGAACTGTTTGCCTTCGACCCCGCCGGCAACCTGCTGGACTCCATCCCCGGCAAAGACGACCAGCCCGTGGACACCACTCTTGGCGTGGTGGGCGACAACCGCCTGCGCTTCTACCAGGACCTGCACTTTGAATACGACGTGCACGGCAACGTCACAAAGCGCACCCGGGGCAAACAGAAGGCCGGCACCCAGGAAGTGCTGGACCTGACCTGGAACGCAGACCACCAGCTCATCGAATCGAACACCACGCGCCATGGCGTCACCCAGGCCACGCGCTATGCCTACGACCCCCTGGGCCGACGTGTCGCCAAAAGCGATGCCTTCGGCAGCACCCACTACCTCTGGGACGGCGACCTCATGGTGCACAGCCAACGCGGTGCAAGGCAGGCGCTCTATATCTACGAGCCAGGCAGCTTTGTACCGCTGGCCACCATCCAGGGAGCGGGCGAGGAACACAGCACCTACTGGTACCAATGCGACCAGATCGGTGCGCCGCTGGAGCTGACCGACGAACAAGGCCAGGTAGCCTGGGCGGCGGACTACAAGGTCTGGGGCGAGGCGGTCATGCGCAGCGTGTTGCGCACAGGGACCGATGATCGACCCAGCGGAAATCGCGCTTGGGGTTCAAAGCCTGTTGCACCACCTCCATCACCGCCCATTGAGCAACCCTTCCGCTTCCAGGGACAGCAGTTTGATGAGGAGACGGGGCTGCACTACAACCGGTTTCGGTACTACGATCCGGTGGTTGGACGGTTTGTCCATCAAGACCCAATTGGGTTGGAAGGAGGATTGAATTTATTTAGATTTGCACCAAACCCTCTTATTTTCCTTGATCCACTTGGATTGCATTGGACATCACAAGACAGAAAATCAAATGGGCAATTTGGAAATAAGCCTAGATGCGAGTGTGATGATTCTTGTCCTACACTACACAGGCCTTACATTAGAGCAGATGTAAGGGCAACCGTTGAGATGAAAGCCGCCAAAAATGCAGCAGGAGAGTTTTTAGATGCAAACGAGCTGACGCCAATTAAAGGAGCTTATCATCTAGGTCATAAACGCGGCCATGAATTTTGGAGAGAGAAGGCGGCAGCAGAAAAAAAATGCATGAGTCAAGCCCTGTTTAATGATCATATGAACAACGCCAATTTCTATCAAATAGAAGATCCTAAACTAAATATGAGCCACAAATACGAACTGCCATGAAAAATAGTACCAAAATTCACTCAGAAATGATGGATGCATTTGTTTCAGATGATTTTGAAGCAATGAAGAAACTAATATCATCAGGTTTGGCAAGTGTAAATTCTGCCGATCCAAGGAGAAATTGTCAGACAACGCCCTTAATGCGCGCAGCCATGAGTGATGAGAATAATAATTTTCTTAAATGGCTCATAGCTAATGGTGCCAACGTCAATCAAAAGGACAGTGCCAACTGGACGGCTCTGCATTTTAGTTGCGAATACAAATGCAAGAGAAATATAGAATTTCTCATCCAATCTGGGGCTTCCGTAAACGAAAAAAATAGCACTGGAGCAACTCCACTCCTAAGATTGCTGGCTCAAAATACGTCAGATAATTTCGAACTGGCAAAAATTCTTATAATTAATGGAGCCGATCCATTTCTACAAAACAATGCTGGAGTTTCTCCGAATGACGTTAATCCGGACCTAATAAAAAGCCTGATTAATAATTGAGCAGAATATTAGCCACTGAAGCTTGGTGTAATAATTTTCGAGGTTATTCTCATAATAATTCTTGAGCAAAATACAATCTATTATTAAAAACTTTTTAACAATTTCAAACCAATATTAAACATAAACCGTTTACTTATGATATTAAGTTAGCTCTACCGTAGCATACGGCTGACTCCTACGCGGCCGCAGGACTTCCGCTACGGCTCCACGGGCCGCATCCTAGCCAGCCTGCCCGCACAAGGCAGCCCGCTGGCCCGCGAACTGTTTGCCTTCGACCCCGCCGGCAACCTGCTGGACTCCCTACCCGGCAAAGACGGCTAACCCGTGGACACCACCCTGGGCGTGGTCGGCGACAATCGCCTGCGCTTCTACCAGGACCTGCATTTCGAATACGACGTGCACGGCAACGTCACCCGCCGCACCCGGGGCAACCAGAAGGCCGGCACCCAGGAAGTGCTAGACCTGACTTGGAACGCAGAGCACCAGCTCATCGAATCGAACACCACGCGCCATGGCGTCACCCAGGCCACCCGCTACACCTACGACCCCCTGGGCCGGCGTGTCTCCAAGAGCGATGCCTTCGGCAGCACCCACTACCTGTGGGATGGCGACCTCACGGTGCACAGCCAACGCGGTGCAAGGCAGGCGCTGTACATCTACGAGCCAGGCAGCTTTGTACCGCTGGCCACCATCCAGGGAGCGGGCGAGGAACACAGCACCTACTGGTACCAATGCGACCAGATCGGTGCCCCGCTGGAGCTGACCGACGAGCAAGGCCAGGTGGCCTGGGCGGCGGACTACAAGGTCTGGGGCGAGGCGGTCATGCGCACCGTGTTGCGGACCGGGACCGATGATCGGCCGATCAGCGCGCGGGCTTGGGGAATCAAGGTCACTGTGCAACTCCGCGCCGATCCGTCGAACAGCCACTGCGCTTGCAAGGACAACAATTTGATGAAGAAACAGGTTTGAACTATAACCTTTTCAGATATTACGACACGAAAATTGGAAGATTTATATCGCAAGATCCTATCGGCGTACTGGGAGGCAGTAATTTATTTGAGTTCGCACTGAACCCATTGACATTGAAAGATCCATGGGGACTTAAATCTATTCCTCACACAGATACAAATGGTGGGAAAGGCTATGATATCTATGCAATCTGTAAAGAAGGCGGAGTCGTCGGCTATGTTGGGCAAACAGGTGACATGGATGTTAGGCAAGGCCAACATCGTGATTCAGGACGGCTACAAACTGGAGAAGATTTAAAACGTATTAGTAATGTACCCACTTATGGCGATGCTCGAGGCTTTGAACAAAAACTGATAGAGCATCACGATACTCTTGACGGAAACTGGGGATGCCCTTGCGGGAAAGGAAATATTGGAAATAAAAAGGTAGGCTACAACCGCGATAGCACCACAAGGCCTGCAGATCGACACAGTGCATTTGAAAAAGGCTATCAGAAAGCTGAAGAATGGTTAAAAAATGCCCCCTCTTCTCAAATTAACCCCTGCTAATATATGAAAATACGATTCAAGGAAGTTCAGCCCGGTGATATATTAGGCATGTACATAGGAAATGGGTGCTACGCATATATGCGCCTTTTATACATTATAGCCGGCCATACATATCTGTGTGAAGTTTTTGAATTCAAGAGCACAAAGCTGGAATTTACGGAAGAGATACTTCATGCAAATCAGTTAACTCCCCTTGTTAGTGCAAATTGGAAGGCATATCTTGACCCAAAATTCTGGCATGGAGAAGTGGTTCACAGAGATAATTCATTTACCCCGCCAATAGATCGGATAAGCGACGCGAGACTAATGAATGTTTCCCAGATAATAAAATTCAACATGAACTGGACTCCAAATAGTGATCAAATGTTGATCATGGCTGAAGATGTTTGGGATGAAAAAAAACATGCTGCACTAAGTAAAAAGCACGCCAACTTAGAACTTTATGATAATCCAGAGAAGCTAATTTGTGAAATTAGAAATAAGCTCAAACTGAAGCCAACACTAGATTATAAAGACAGAACAAAACGAATGGAGATTTTTAATTGGCTGAAAAATAACAAGGTATATCTCGGATAAACAAAAATGGGAACTTGGAGTACAGAAATATTTGGCAATGATGAGTCATTCCATTGGCTTGGTCTATTGGAGAGAAAAAAAGCTTATTCGTTGATCCGTAAATCTTTCGAAGAAATCAATGTAGCCAAAGATTCATATATTGAAATTGATTTAGCCTCTGGAGCGCTAGCGGCAGCAGAGGTTATTGCTCAAGCCTATGGACATCCAGGGTCATCAATCAATATTGTAGAGCGCATTGCAGAATGGCTCGAATTTGATTGCATTGAATCACCTTCACCTGACCTTTTGCCTATGGCTCGCCTGGCCGTAGGGCGTGTTCTGCGACCACCTTGCGAAGCTTTGGAGGGATGGCAGTCAGTGGAGGATTTGGAAGAGTGGTGTCAGCATGTAAGAGCGCTACAAGCACGACTGAATATGGTTAGCTGATAAAACAATTTATTCACACAACTCGCTACGCCTACGACCCCCTGGGCCGGTGCGTCTCCAAGAGCGATGCCTGCGGCAGCACCCACTACCTGTGGGATGGCGACCTCATGGTGCACAGCCAGCGGGGCGCAAGACAGGCGCTGTACATCTACGAGCCAGGCAGCTTTGTACCGCTGGCCACCATCCAGGGAGCGGGCGAGGAACACAGCACCTACTGGTACCAATGCGACCAGATCGGCGCCCCGCTGGAGCTGACCGACGAACAAGGCCAGGTAGCCTGGGCGGCGGACTACAAGGTCTGGGGTGAGGCGGTCATGCGCAGTGTGTTGCGGACAGGCACTGATGATCAGCCCGGCAGCGCACGGGCTTGGGGCTCCAAGCCTGTTGCACCACCGCCACCGCCGCCCATTGAGCAGCCCTTCCGGTTACAGGGGCAGCAGTTTGATGAGGAGACGGGGCTGCACTACAACCTGTTCAGATACTACGATCCGCAAATTGGAAGATTTATATCGCAGGATCCCATTGGTGTTTTAGGAGGCAGCAATTTATTCGAATTCGCCACAAATCCACTAACATTAAAAGATCCATGGGGACTAAAATCTATCCCCCATACTGACACAAATGGAGGAAAAGGATATGATATTTATGCCATATGCAAAGATGGCGGAGTAGTCGGTTACGTCGGGCAAACAGGTGATTTATCTACCAGGCAGGGTCAACATCAAGAATCTGGGCGATTGCCAAAAAACGATACTCTAAAACCAATTACAAATGTTCCTTCATACGGTGATGCCAGAGGATTTGAACAAAAAATGATTGAACACCACGATACTTTAAATGGAAAATGGGGATGCCCTTGTGGCAAAGGAAATATAAGAAACAAAAAAGTTGGATACAACAGAGATAGCACCACAAGGCCAGCTGATCGGCATGAGTCTTTTGAAAAAGGTTATCAAAAAGCTGAAGAATGGCTAAAAAATGCCCCGTCATCTCAAATCAATCCTTGCTAATCCATGAAAATACGCTTCACTCAAGTAAAACCAGGTGACATATTGGGAATATACATAGGGAATGATTGCTATGCATTCATGCGCTTGCTTTATCTAATCCCTGGACACACCTACTTATGCGAGATATTTTCGCAAAATAAAAACAGTTTGGAGTTTAGCAACGAGATAGTTAAATCACCAAGATTGATGCCGCTCGTTAGTGCAAACTGGCGTTCATACTTGAACTCCAAGCTTTGGCGTGCAGAAGTAGTCCAAAGGGACGAATCTTTTGTAATACCTTATGAGGAAATTAGAAGCACCAGATTAATGAACGCCTCTCAAGCCATAAGATTTAATCTTGATTGGACTCCAGAAAGCGATGAGATCGCTGATACAAACAGAGGATGTTTGGGATGAGAAAAAGCATCAAGAATTAAGTAAAATTCATGCAAGCCTGGATCTTTTGGCGAATCCAGAAAATTTGATTGTAGAAATAAGAAACAGAATGGGATTTAAGCCAAAATTCGACTATAACAACAGTGCTAACAGAGTTGAGATGTG
This sequence comes from Delftia sp. CH05, assembly GCF_009827015.1. NCBI lineage: Bacteria > Pseudomonadati > Pseudomonadota > Betaproteobacteria > Burkholderiales > Comamonadaceae > Delftia > Delftia sp. CH05. The sequence continues at coordinate 6,043 of NZ_WUMG01000084.1, forward strand.
GAAGTGGCTTGAGGACAACAGGGTATATATAAAAAAACAGGATTAAATCATATGGGAACCTGGAGCACTGAGATATTTGGAAATGATGAATCATTTAATTGGCTAAGCCAGCTAGAGAAAACTGATAATTACTCTCTAGCCCGAGAGTCTCTTGAGGAACTTATAGCAGCCCAAGACAACTACGTTGAGATTGACTTAGCCTCTGGGGCGTTAGCCGCAGCGGAGGTTATTGCCCAATCTTATGGGTACCCTGGACCATCAAAAGCTATAGCGGAGCGAATTGCGGAATGGCTGGAATTCGATTGCAGCGAGCCAACGCCACCTGATCTACTGCTTAAGGCGCGCCTTGCTGTAGAGCGCGTATTGCGACCACCATGCGAAGCCTTGGAGGGATGGCAGTCAGTGGAAGATTTGGAAGAGTGGTGTCTGCATGTGAGACAGCTACAAGCTCGATTGCATCTGGTTAACTGATCAAAGGCACCACCACATTCATCTAGAGCACCTGCTACCGCTACGACACCCTGGGCCACCTGACCCAGGCCAGCAACGCCGCCTCCCACCTGGCCTTTGCCTATGACCCCGTGGGCCAGTTGCTCAGCGAGACCCAGACACTGCAGCGCAGCCTCTCGCACGGCTATGACGAACTGGGCAACCGCAGCCACACCCGCATGCCAGATGGCCGCACCCTGCACTGGCTGTTCTATGGCTCGGGCCATCTGCACCAAATCAACATCGCTGCAACACAAGGCCCTGACCAGCCCCCGGCCGCCCACCAGGTCATCGCCGACATCGAACGCGACGCCCTGCACCGCGAAGTGCGCCGCAGCCAGGGCGCACTGTCCAGCCGCTACGACTGGGATCCGGCCGGGCGCCTGCTGCGCCACCGCGCAGCGCTGCAAGGCAGCGGCCACGTGATCCGGCCCGGCAACTCCAACGCAACGCTGGAGCGTGGCTACGCCTACGACGCCGCAGGCCAGCTCATCGCCCGTGCCGACTCCCTGCGCGGCCGCCAGGACTTCCGCTACGACCCCACGGGCCGCATCCTAGCCAGCCTGCCCGCACAAGGCAGCCCGCTGGCCCGCGAACTGTT
>NZ_WUMG01000085.1:0-6185 GCF_009827015.1 Delftia sp. CH05
TGGGCACCGTGTGGGCCACTGGCCGCACTGCCTGCGCCAAAGCGGGTACGGTCGCCATTGGGGGCGTGGTGCCGGCCATGCCCTGCAGCTGCGTGGCCATGCTCCACTGGCCGCTGAGCACGTGCTCGATCGCAGGAAAACGGTCGTACCAACTGATCTGGAAGCTGTCCGTCAGCAACTGCTCGCATGCCCCGAGGAAGGGCCCTCCTGCGATGGCGTAGTCGGCCATCATGTCGCCCGTACGCTTCCCTCCGGGCCGGCCGGTAGATGACGGCATCAAGCCTATCGCTTCCATCTTTGCGGCCCACTCCTCGTTGTGGTAGCGCCCCCGGCCCGGCTTGCCGAAGTGGTGCTGCCATAGATGGGCCATCTCGTGCACCAGCGTCTGCAGCGTCTCGATGATCGGCACGGCCGCGAAATAGGCGGGGTTCAGGGCGATCTCGTCCGTGGTGCTGCCGTCCAGCGACGCAAAGCGCGCGGCCGAGAAGTACCCGCAGGTGCGTTTTTCTCGCTGTAGCGTGATCAGGCAATGGGGCAGAGCATCGTCGAACAGACGCTGGTTGAAGTGCTCGTACGCCTGCTGCAACTCAGAATAGGTTGCACGCGTGGGCATGGCTCGCTGTGCACCGGTTACAGGTAAAGATGGGGTCGTCTCAGAAAACGGAAAATAAAGCACGTTAAGGCAAAACGGCTCCACCGTTGGGCATCAATACGGCTTTGTCATTGACGCTCTGTTGCGCATTCCTGGCAGAACACAACAGCAGGATCGGCGTTCAACCGTTCCGGCTCCAAATCACTGTGACAGGCGCAGCACAGCCCATAGGTGCCAGAGTCGAGGCGGGCCAGCGCAGCTTCGACCTTGCGCTTGCGAATGGTCAGCCGCTCCCGCAATCCTTGGGCGAGAGCCTGCTGTTGGAGGGCGTCGATACGCGACACCCTACCGACACAGGATTGATCCAGCTCGACCGGCGCGGCGGACTGTTGAGCCTGCTGGATTGCCTCAACGGTTTCCCTTTGCTCGATCAGCAGTCGAGCGCGGAACTGTTCCATGTCCATTGAGGCGACTCCTTCGCTATCGCAGTAGAAGCGTGGGGACGGTCGAGGAACGCAGCAGGTCAGCGGTCTTGCTGCCGAACATCAAAGTGCGCAGCGGCGAGTGACCGAATGCGCCCATGATGAGCATGTCGATGGACTGCTCCTTGGGGTGAAGAGGGAAAACGGAAAAAATCAGGCGCTAAGACATAATGAGGGGTCGAGGTGCAGCGGAACGGCAAACCAGGTTAAGGCCACTCCTGACTTTTTCGTTGCTTGCTGGGTTATGCAGTGGCCGCAGCCAGCCCTTGGCTACTGCTTCCAACACAGAGTAGGAATACTGGCCAAGCATGTTGATGTGCTCATGCAGTAACGGCGGCAGCCTGGCCATGTCATCATCTCGAACATCAGAGCTGACATAAAACAGCAGCGGTATCCCAGTGCTCAGCGAGAGCCGAAGAAGCTGTCGATTTTCTCGGTTAGTGTTGCGCGCGAAAGCTCACCCATATGCCGCTTGTATAGCCGGCCTTGAGCATCATAGAACAGCGTTGTGGGGTAACCAGACGAACCAGTTCGGGCACTTACCTGCTTGGCCGGATCGAGAACGATATTTGGCATTTGTAACCCATTCGCGTCGAGGTAGCTTTGTACGGTTGCTGCTGATTCTCCTTGATTCGCAAACACGAAGTGGATTTCTGGATGGGCTAGCTGTGCAGCCTTTAATACAGGCATCTCACGTCGGCACGGCGGACACCAAGTTGCCCAAAGATTGATAATCAAGGGGCGGCCCACAAAGGCACTGAGCGGCACAGTTGTGTTGTCGAGGCGGCGTACCTCAATTGTCGGGACAGGCACACCCACCGGCGTAAGGGCATGATTCAGCGCACTTCCTCCGAAAAAGACAAAGCAACCCGTCAAGGTTGCAGTCAGAAGCGGCCTACGTAGTGTCGTCGAGCGCCGTGACAATTCCATGCCAACCAAAACGGCCGTCGCGAAACCGGCCAGGTTGTCGAAGCCTCCATCACGAAAGTCGATGATCGACAATGGAGCATTGGAATAAATCTCATGATGTCTTAATACGAAGATCGAGCGTCCGGCGAGGAAACCGAACACGATCATCTTCCAAAGAACGGGGCCCGGATCGACACCGCGCCTCGTGCGGAACCACGCGGCAACAGAATGGGCAAGCGTTATGCCTGCTAAGAGTAGTGCTACTTGTACAGGGACGACGAGCGGCCCAAATCGTACAGCATCCAAAAAGTGGCTCCCTGAATCGAAATTTGTGAACTTTAACTTGCAGTTCTAGTTGCGAATGAACATCTATTTGGCCGTGACTTGCCTGACGAAGCTGGCGAAATCAGCGGAACCCTGAAGGTTGAACCCCATGGTTTGCGCTTCCTCGAACGTGCGTTCCGCTGTCCACCCATTCTGCTTTGCACGACTAAGCGCGAGCAGCAACGCGGCCCTCGTGCCAGTGGCGCAATGCAGTAAATGCGGCCCTTGTGTTCTCTGCATTACTTGACTTAACTCGTCAATCTGCTGCTCTGACAGGGCTGTCTTGTTGACTGGTACATTGAAGTAATCCAGTCCACTGTTCCTGACCAACTCGGCGTTCGAGGTGGCCGTTTCCCCAGGCGTACGCATGTCAATTACGGTGTGAATGCCTTGCTGCTTCGCCTCCACCAAATCCTGCCCCGAAGGCTGGGGACCGATGAACAGGCCATCCCCTATTTGCTTGAAGTTTGTCATTTCAATTTCTCCGTTGGTTAGCGGCACGTCAGCCCTGCGGGCTCTGGGTCATCTGGCGGCAATAGCTGGCCAAGTTCTCTGGCAGGTCTGGGGGACAGACGCCACATTGCTTATTCCCCGGGACAGCGTAGTCAATGAACTTAGGGTATGGAAGGTTCAGCTTGGCCATGATGTCCCTGAACTCTTCGAGCGTCTTTTCCCCGCCCAGGCGGGGATTACGCTTCTTTTCCTGCGCGATCGAGGAGACAAAACGCTGCTGGTAGTCGTGCGCCGGGTAGACCAAGGTTTCGTCGGGCAAAGCAAACAGCTTCTCTCGCACGCTTTTGTAGAGCGCATCGGCATCACCGTTTTGAAAGTCAGTCCTGCCACACCCCTCGATAAGTAAGGCGTCGCCTGTGAATACGCGGTCATTTAAAAGATAGGCAAAGTGCCCGTCGGTATGGCCGGGGGTATGCAGGGGCTGCAAAGTAATACCCCCGACCTGAAATGGCCTGCCTTCTTCGATGCCGACATCGGCACATGACAACTGATCGTAGGCAGGCGCGGCAATCTTGCTACCCACGGCACGCTTCATTTCCAAAGCTGCGGTGATGTGGTCGGCATGGATATGGGTATCGACCGTGTAAGCCAAGGTCAGACCTAACCTGTGCACCTCGGCCAGATCCCGATCCATGGTCGCAATCACGGGATCGATGAGGACTGCCTGTCCCGTGTCCTCGTCCCCCAGCAGATAGGTATAAGTGCTCGACAGGGGTTCGTACAGTTGTCTAAAAATCATGAGCGCTCCTTAATAGTCGTCGTGATCAGAGTTCGACACATGGATCATCGTCTCTACGTTTAATATATTATGTTATGGTATAATGTTCGTGTAAAGTGTTACTTTTAAACGGATCTACGTGGCCATGCCAAAGCAAATTGATTTAGTGAAACTGCATGCCGCAGCTGGGGAGGCTAGCAAGCTTCTGAAGGTACTGTCCAACCCCGACCGTATGCTCTTGCTATGCCAGATGACGCAGGGCGAGTTCTCGGTCAAAGAGCTGGAAACCATCACTGGGATCTTGCAGCCTACGCTTTCACAGCAGCTGACCGTGCTCCGCGAAGAGCGACTAGTGAATACGCGCCGTGAGGGCAAGCAGATCTTCTACAGCATCTCCAGTAGTGAGGCACTGGCAGTGCTACAGGTGTTGTACCAACTTTACTGCCCAACGTAATAGGAGGCTGTAATGATGATTGACTGGAACAATTTCACGCCCTGGACGTCGCTGGCGGGTGGGCTGATGATCGGAATAGCCACGGCACTGTTCTTGGTATTTAACGGAAGAATTGCGGGCATCAGTGGCATCGTGGGTGGCCTGTTAACGCCCGCAAGGGGCGATATCGCCTGGCGTCTTGCGTTCGTGGGCGGCCTAGTGCTTTCTCCTCTCGTGTTTTCAAGCATCGCTCCCCTGCCCCAAGTGCACATCGAGGCCGGTTACCCGGTCTTGATCCTGGCCGGACTGCTGGTAGGGATCGGTACCCGTTACGGTTCGGGCTGCACTAGCGGACATGGCGTGTGCGGGCTGTCGCGTCGCTCCCCGCGTTCGATGGTGGCTACCGTAGCCTTTATGTCCGCCGGATTCGTGACCGTCTACGTTGTTCGCCATCTTGTCGGCTAAGGGAGCAAAAATGAAAATCTTCATGTCGCTGTTGGTCGGCCTGTTGTTCGGCTTGGGGCTTATTTTGTCCGGCATGAGCGACCCCGCGAAGGTGCTCGGCTTTTTGGACCTGGCCGGAAACTGGGACCCGTCGCTTGCGTTCGTGATGGGCGGCGCTGTAGTCGTCGGCGCGCTGGTGTTTCCGTTCGCGGCCAAACGTCCGAGATCGATCCTGGGCGACGCCATGCGCTTGCCGACGGCTACGCAAATTGACCGCCGTCTCGTGCTCGGCGGACTCGCGTTCGGCGTCGGCTGGGGCCTGGCCGGCTATTGTCCCGGTCCTGCGCTCGCATCGCTCGCACAAGGCGGCGCCAAACCCTTGCTGTTCTTCATCGCCATGCTGGTCGGAATGGCGTTGTTTGAACTGTTCGAACGAGCAAAAGCCAAAGCCGCATCACCGGCCGCGTAACCGGGGCTGTGATGATTACGGGTCTTCTCTTGGGGGCGGTGGTAGGTATTGTCATGGGTCTGACAGGAGCTGGGGGAGGCATTCTCGCGGTCCCACTTCTTGTCTTCGGCATGCACTTAACGATCGCCGAAGCCGGCCCCGTTGGCCTGCTCGCCGTCGGTGTTTCTGCCGCAGCAGGTGCTTTGATGGGCTTAAAGGCTGGGATTGTGCGCTACCGCGCGACCGTGCTCATTGCCGGCACTGGCATCCTGCTCGCGCCACTCGGTGTATGGTTGGCTCACCGTTTGGACACGCGACTGCTCAGCCTGTTGTTTGCCGCTATTCTCGCCTGGGTCGCATATAAAACCTTCCGTGAAATCGTCGGCCGCAGTGTCGAGTCCACCTCTCTTACTCTGGATCGACCCTGCATTCGGGACGACATGAGTGGACGGTTTATCTGGACGAGCAAGTGCGCCGGCGCCTTATCGATCGCAGGTGCCATTGCGGGCATTCTGTCCGGTTTGCTCGGGGTAGGCGGCGGGTTCGTCATGGTGCCGGCCTTGCAGCGTTTCACGGATTTAGCGGTGCAATCGGTCGTCGCTACCTCGCTCGGTGTTATCGCACTTGTTTCGCTAACTGGCGTAGCGGCCAGCCTATCTACAGGAAAATTTCCCCTTGGTGTCGCGCTCCCGTTCGCAGCAGGAAGCATAGTCGGGATGGGAGTCGGCAGTGTGCTCACCTCGCGGCTTCCGCAAAAGTATCTGAAAGCTGCTTTCGGGGTGATATGTCTCGGGGTCGCTGCAATGATGACTTTTAAATCACTGTAGAGGAAACGATCGATAACACAACCCATATGCTCCTGCTGGCTCTCTTGGCCAGAGAATCACTCGTTCGTAGAACAGCATTAAGAAACCCCGTTCGCATTTTCGCCGTCACCTAAGCATGTGAGCTTAGGCTATACCCTATCCTGATGTCAGGAGAAGCCACCCAGCAACGTCAGAATAGAGTTAACTTTTGTGTTTCTTGTCGTTTTCAGAAGACGACCGCACCATCTGACTGGATGTAACGCCTGGTGTGCATACGGCTCCTGACAGCCCAATATCAGGAGTCGTCTGCACCAATCTCGACTATGCTCAATACTCGTGTGCACCAAAGCGAGGTTTGGGCATGACATCAGACACTCCACCGATTGCCGCGCAAGGCGTGGCCACCCTGCCCGACGAGGCATGGGCGCAAGCCCGGCACCGGACGGAAATCATCGGGCCACTGGCAGCGCTTGAGGTGGTCGGGCATGAAGCCGCCGATGAGGCAGCCCAAGCGCT
>NZ_WUMG01000086.1:0-5797 GCF_009827015.1 Delftia sp. CH05
CCCTTTTTCCCCGCCCTTCTTCACTGCCCGCCTCACGCCCAGCGGTCTGCAGGTCGATGCCTGGGCCGACCAGCCGCTGTTGCACTCGCTGGAGCAGGGCGGCGTGGACTGGCCCAGTTCCTGCCGCAACGGCACCTGCCGCACCTGCATCGGGCAGTTGGTGTCGGGCAGCGTGCGCTACGAGATCGAATGGCCGGGCGTGACGCGCGAGGAGCGGGCCGAGGGCTGCGTACTGCCCTGCATCGCCTATCCCGAAGGCGATGTGGTGCTGCAGGACCCCGGCCCCTGAATCCGGCCAAAGCCCGCGCCGCCTGCGGCCGATGGCCGCTGGAATAGAATGTGCGCTTTCGCAAGGTCATTCCGGGTCATGCCGATTGCCGACAGCGGCTGCGCCGCGCCACACGTTCTTTGGAAGCCCACTTCTGACGCCTGCCAGGCCGAGGAAGCCGGCGCGTGTGCCGCGCCCCGTCCGCACGACCCGGCTCCTCCAGAAGGCACTCCATGAACAACTCCACGTCCCCCGTGCCCATCTCGCCGGTGGAAGACATCATTGCCGACATGCGCGCGGGCCGCATGGTCATCCTCGTCGATGAGGAAGACCGCGAGAACGAAGGCGACCTGGTGCTGGCCGCCGACCATGTCACCCCCGAGGCCATCAACTTCATGGCGCGCTTCGGCCGCGGCCTGATCTGCCTGACGCTCACGCGCGAGCGCTGCGAATACCTGAAGCTGCCGCCCATGGCCGCGCGCAACGGCACCGTGTACAGCACGGCCTTCACCGTCTCCATCGAAGCGGCCGAGGGCGTGACCACCGGCATCTCCGCCGCCGACCGCGCCCGTACCGTGCAGGCCGCCGTGGCCAAGGACTCCAAGCCCACAGACCTGGTCCAGCCGGGCCACATCTTCCCGCTGCAGGCCGTCGACGGCGGCGTGCTCATGCGCGCCGGTCACACCGAGGCCGGCTGCGACTTCGCCGCCCTGGCCGGCTGCAGCCCCGCCGCCGTGATCTGCGAGATCATGAAGGACGACGGCACCATGGCCCGCCTGCCCGACCTGCAGCTGTTCGCGGCCGAGCACGGCCTGAAGATCGGCACCATTGCCGACCTGATCCAGTACCGCAGCCGCAACGAAACTCTGCTCAGCAAGGTCGGCGAGCGCCCGCTGCAGACGGCGCATGGCGAGTTCATCGCCCATGCCTTCCGCGACCTGCCCAGCCAGTCCGTGCACCTGGCCCTGGTCAAGGGCCAGTGGGATGCCGACACGCCCGTGCCCGTGCGCGTGCATGAGCCGCTGTCCGTGCTGGACGCGCTGGAGACCGGCCGCACCCTGCATTCCTGGAGCCTGGACACCAGCCTCGAATACATCGCCCGCCAGGGCCACGGCGTGGCCGTGCTGCTCAACTGCGGCGAAAGCGGCGACCAGCTGCTGGCCCAGTTCGACGGCAGCGCACGCGCCGCCCAGGCGCCCGAGCGCGGCCGCATGGACCTGCGCACCTATGGCGTGGGCGCGCAGATACTGCGCGAGTGCGGCGTGCAGCGCATGCAGCTCATGGGCCAGCCGCGCCGCCTGCCCAGCATGGCCGGCTACGGCCTCGAAATCAGCGGCTACATCCCCAAGGAATAAGAAATGTTGAACGCAGAAAAGGGCCAGGCCCTGAATCTTGATGGTGCGCAACTGCGCATTGGCATCGTGCAGGCCCGCTTCAATGAAAGCATCACCAACAGCCTGACCCAGGCCTGCCGCGAAGAGCTGCTGGCCCTGGGCGTGCAGGCCGGAAACATCGACCACGTCACCGTGCCCGGCGCCCTCGAAGTGCCCGTGGCGCTGCAGGCGATGGCCGAGTCCGACCGCTACGACGCCCTGGTGGCGCTGGGCTGCATCATCCGTGGGGAGACATACCACTTCGAGCTGGTGGCCAACGAATCGGGCGCGGGTGTCACGCGCCTGGCCCTGGACTACCAGCTGCCGATCGCCAACGCGATCATCACCACCGAGAACACCGAGCAGGCCATTGCACGCCAGACCGAAAAGGGACGCGACGCGGCCCGGGTCGCCGTGGAAATGGCCAACCTGCTCCAAACCATTGACCGACCATGAGCGACGAACACTCCACACCGGCCTCCGCACGCCCTCCCCGCCAGAGCCGCACCGGCCTGACCAGCACCGGCGCGCGCAAGGCCGCCTCCAAGTCCAACCGCAGCCGCGCGCGTGAATTCGCGCTGCAGGCCCTGTACCAGCACCTGGTGGGCGGCAACGACGTGGAGGCCATCGACCGCTTCACGCGCGACCTGTCGGGCTTTCACAAGGCCGACTCGGTGCACTACGACGCGCTGCTGCGCGGCTGCATCAACTCCCAGGTGGACCTGGACGCACTGATCGCCCCCAAGCTGGACCGCACCATGGCCGAGATCTCGCCCATCGAGCACGCCAGCATGTGGATAGGCGTCTATGAATTCCAGCACTGCATGGACGTGCCCTGGCGCGTGGTGCTCAACGAGTGCATCGAGCTGGCCAAGGAATTCGGCGGCACCGACGGCCACAAGTACGTGAACGCCGTGCTCAACGGCCTGGCGCCCACGCTGCGCGCCGATGAGGTGGCACACGACCGCGCCGCAAAGAGCAGCGCAGCGCCTGCTGCGCCGGCCGCGCCTGCGGCCGACGACGCGGCCGGCCAGGCCGGCTGAAGCGCGTCCTGCCACGCGCCTGCATCCACCGGGGCACAGGCCCCGCCGCATCCGGCCGTCCCTGGCCCGCCCGCGCCTGCCGGGCGCGGGCGCCTCTTTCAGGATTTCACCCGTCATGAAGTTTTCGACCCGCGCCGACCGCATTGAGCCCTTTTACGTGATGGAGATCGCCAAGGCGGCGCAGGAGATGGCGCGCGGCTGCGCGGACAGCGACACGCCGATGATCTTCCTGAACATCGGCGAGCCCGACTTCACCGCGCCCCCGCTGGTGCAGGAGGCTGCGGCCCGTGCCGTGCAGGACGGCGCCACGCAGTACACGCCGGCCCTGGGCCTGCCCCAGCTGCGCGAGCGCATCAGCCACTGGTATGCGCAGCGCTTCGGCGTGGATGTGCCGGCGCGGCGCATCGTGGTCACGGCCGGCGCCTCGGCCGCGCTGCAGCTGGCCTGCCTGGCGACCATCGACGCGGGCGACGAAATCCTCATGCCCGATCCCAGCTATCCCTGCAACCGCCACTTCGTGAGCGCAGCCGAAGGCCGGGCCGTGATGGTGCCGACCACGGCGGCCGAGCGCTACCAGCTGAGCGCCGACAAGGTCGAGGCCGCCTGGAACGCGCACACGCGCGGCGTGCTGCTGGCCTCGCCCTCCAACCCCACCGGCACCTCGATTGCACCGGCCGAGCTGCGCCGCATCCTTGACGTGGTGCGCGCCCGGGGCGGGCTGACCATCATCGACGAGATCTACCTGGGCCTTTCGTACGATGCGGCTTTCGGCCAGACCGCGCTGGCGCTGGGCGAGGACGTGATCAGCATCAACAGCTTCAGCAAGTACTTCAACATGACGGGCTGGCGCCTGGGCTGGATGGTGGTGCCCGAGGCCATGGTGCCCGTGGTCGAGCGCGTGGCGCAGAACCTCTTCATCTGCGCCAGCACCGTCTCGCAGCGCGCCGCCCTGGCCTGCTTCGAGCCCGAGTCCATTGCCGAGTACGAACGCCGCCGCGCCGAGTTCAAGGCCCGGCGCGACTTCTTCATCCCCGCGCTCGAGGCCCTGGGCCTGCGCGTGCCCGTACAGCCCGACGGCGCCTTCTACGCCTGGGCCGACTGCCGTGCCGCTGCCGCCAGGCTCGGCGTCCAGGGCAGCTGGGACTTTGCCTACGCCGTCATGGAGCGCGCCCACCTGGCCATCACGCCGGGCCGCGACTTCGGCACGTTCGAGACCGCCGACTTCGTGCGCTTTTCCACGGCCAACTCCATGGAACAGCTGCAGGAGGCCGTGCGCCGCCTGCAGCGCCTGCTGGCCTGAGGCCCGCCGCACATGGCCTTCGAATTTCCCATCCGCGTCTACTGGGAGGACACCGATGCCGGCGGCATCGTGTTCTACGCCAACTATCTGAAGTTCTTCGAGCGTGCCCGCACCGAGTGGCTGCGCGCCCTGGGCATAGGCCAGCAGCAGTTGCGGGAACAAACGGGCGGCATGTTTGTCGTAACCCAGGCCCAGCTGCAATACCTGCGGGCGGCCCGGCTCGATGACCAACTCCTTGTTACCGCCGAGCTGCAAAGCAGCGGCCGCGCTTCGCTGACAATACGCCAGCAGGCGCTGCTGGCATCCGCCGGCGATGGCAATGCGCCGCCGCCCCTGTTGTGCGAAGGCACGATCCGCATTGGATGGGTGGATGGCTCGACCATGCGCCCCGCAAGAATTCCGAACCGCATCCTGGAGCAACTCTCATGAACTCCCATGACATGTCCATACTCAGCCTCGTGCTGCAGGCCAGCTGGGTCGTGCAGCTGGTCATGCTGATCCTTGTGGGCGCCTCGGTGGCCAGCTGGGCCACCATCTTCCGCAAGTCGCAGACCTTGAAGCGCGTGCGCACGCTCAACGACGGCTTCGAGCAGGACTTCTGGTCGGGCACCAGCCTCAACGACCTCTATGCCTCGGCGGCCCACCATGCCAAGCAGGGCGGCCCCATGGAACGCATCTTCGCCAGCGGCATGCGCGAGTACCAGAAGCTGCGCGAGCGCCGCATCGCCGATGTGAACCAGTTGATGGACGGCACGCGCCGCGCCATGCGCGCCAGCTTCCAGCGCGAGATGGACGAGGTCGAATCGGGCCTGTCCTTCCTGGGCACCGTGGGCTCGGTCTCTCCCTACGTGGGCCTGTTCGGCACCGTCTGGGGCGTGATGCACGCCTTCACCGGCTTTGCCAACATGGAGCAGATCACGCTGGCCACCGTGGCCCCCGGCATTGCCGAGGCGCTGGTGGCCACGGCCATGGGCCTGTTCGCCGCCATCCCGGCCGTCACGGCCTACAACCGCTACGCCCACCAGATCGACCGCGTGGCCAGCCAGCAGGAAACCTTCATCGAAGAGTTCTCCAACATCCTGCAGCGCAACGTGGGTGCGACCGGCTCCAGCACCCCGTCCGGCCATTGAAGTCGCGCACAGTTTGCAAGGAGTGAGCACATGCCCGCAGTAGCCTCGCGCGGCGGCCGCAGCCGCCGCACCGTCAACGAGATCAACATGGTGCCCTTCATCGACGTGATGCTGGTGCTGCTCATCATCTTCATGGTGACGGCGCCCATGCTCACGCCGGGCTCCATCAACGTGCCCAGCGCCGGCAAGGCCGCGCGCACGCCCCCGAAGCGCGCCGACGTGATGATCGACAAGGACGGCGGCATCCGCATCAAGGCCGGCAGCACCGACAAGACCGTCACGATCCAGGAACTGGGCGCGGTCGCCAGGAGCTGGCAGGACCAGCAAAGCGACGACAGCGCCGTGCTGATCTCGGCCGACAAGAAGCTGCCCTTCGAGACCGTGATGGCCGCCATGTCGGCCCTGCAATCGGCCGGCGTCAAGCGCGTGGCCTTCGGCGTCAAGTCCTCCCAGTAAGCAGCGCCGCCCGCCTTCGACTCCATGCCCAACCTGCAAGACCACGACCAGTTCGCACCGCCGCGCACGCGCGGCCGCACCCGTTCGTGGGCCATGGCCGTGGCCGCGCACGGGCTGCTCGTGGCCGCCATGCTGTGGACCGTGCGCCCCCCGAAGCAGGCCGACGAGCCCATGGTCGAGGCCGAGTTCTGGTCCACGGCCGCGCCGGCCCCTGCCCTGCCCGTGCC
>NZ_WUMG01000087.1:0-5491 GCF_009827015.1 Delftia sp. CH05
CGGGCACGACTGCCTCGCCAGCGGAGACGGCGGTCAAAGCACCTTGCCGTTCGAGCTTGCGCCACTGGAACAGCAGTCCAGCCGAAACGCCTTCCTGCCGAGCGACCAATGACACGCTCATGCCTGGTTCGTAGGTTCGGCGCACCAGCGCCGCCTTCTCTGCGAGAGACCAGCGCCTGCGGCGCTGGTCCTTCACGACTACCTCGATTGACTCCGTATGCCTAGTCATATGCACAGTCCTGTTCCTATCTTCAAAGATAAGCGATAGGACGGGGCCGGGGAATCAGGGGGCTATTTCAGCCTGGCCCTGCGGTGGTCGTCCCAAGCCTGCCAGCTTCGGGGGATGAGCAAGGAATACAAGCAGTTTCCGCAGTGGGAACGCATCGAGCAGTACTACAGGGTCGGCATCAAGGGCCTGAGGCAGATCGCAGCAGAGCAGGACATCAGCCAGGGGGGCGATCTGCAAGGCGCTGAGAGTGATGACTGGAGCTGGGTGCTGTCGGAGCGCATCCAGGACAAGGCCGAGCAGTCGGTACGCAAGGAGGCGGTACGCAGCGAGGTCTGCGCGGAACGCAGGGCGTCCGAGCGGCCCACGGCCCTTGTGCGCTCACTGCGACTGCCAAGAAATACGGCAGGACTGAGAGCCATTATTCGAACTCCTCGGCGCCCGAGGAATGATCGTTTCTGAATGGCTGGCTTAGCTTGAGAATAGATCCGCAGGTGGTGATGACTGGACAAAGCGTCAACTTCCGGAGGGTGCTCTGAGGCTATATTCCGTCTGCGGGAAGCTGCGTTCGTAACTTGAACGCATGCGCCTGGGAGGGCGTTTCATGCGTGCGCCTGAAGCTGTGTCAAGGCTTGCGATAAATATTCAGAGGAAATTGGCAATGGGTATCGCTTTTCGTCAGACTGAAATCAACATCAAGATTGCCAAGAAGCAAGGCAAGGAAATTTCCAAGCTTCTGCAGGACAAGGGATGGATTGCAGAGGATATGCCGTTGGATGCCGCAATGGCAGCTATTGGCTGGCATGGAAAATATCAAAAAACTCTGCTGACAATTGATGAGATTGATGTTGATAAAATAACCAAACAGGTATCCGAACAGTTTGAGGCGCTGGCTGCTTTTGTGCGAGATGGAAGCTTCGTCCGTTTTGAATCAGAGGAGAGCAGTAAAGACTACGCTCTATGTGTTTTCGAGGGGGGCAAGGCTCATGGCTATGGATGGTTGGGAACCCGTGAAAAACCCGCAGTGGTTGCCGCCATCGGAACTGTGCCCAGCGGTCCATGGAATGAGTATATTCATGACGAATCGCCTTCCCGAGAAAAGCTGACAGATCACCGCTATTGGGCGGTGATGGCCTGGAAAATGGCTGAGTACATTCAGTTCATTGCTCAGAGTTCCAAGAGCTTCAGTGCCAAAGATAAGGAACAAGCTTATTGGATCATCCGCGCTGGTGAGGCCGCCAGAACCACTTTACTGGGGACGCGTCCTTTGCTCGTTCAGGATATTCAGATGTATGAGAAGGATGTGAGTCAGATTCCGCGGCTCATTGCAAGCGACTTGCATGAGGTGAAACTGCGCTGGTTAAAAGGGCCGCGTAAGAAGTTAGCAGCGTTGGATTTTGACATCAATGCTGGTGAATTGCAGGCGCTCCTCCGCTACCGTGATACATTTGCGCCGACGAAAGAGTTATTGGTTGATGGACAGGAGGGTGTATATCAACCGGAAGTGCTTGAATTCTTAGAATGCCTGCGTGATGCGTCTTGGTTTCAGCAGCTTTGCAAGCTGGCGAAGGATGGCGATAAACGTACGGAGGTCATTCTGGAGTTTCACGGGTGGATGTCCGATGTAATGGAAACTGCCGATCTGAAGGAGCTTTTGTTTAAACTGCATTGGATTGCCTCCGCTGACAAGGGAAGCGCTGCCCTCGTTCCTGGTGTGAGCAGTGAAGAGATTTCTTCGTATATGGCTGGCGAAATCTACAACGCAATGCAGAGAATCAGCCAACTGGCCGCAATAAAGTAGGATGGCGGAGAGGCTGCTTTTGTCGGTGAAAGCACTTTGCTATCAACCAGCCTTGCGAAGCCTTGGCTCGCATGCGCCAGCACTGTCTTGCCAAGACTGACAGCCTCGAGGGAGTTCCGTCCGCGAGGTAGTGCATACCGCAGACCCCCTAAAGCGCCGCCGATGGCGGCATTGACCTGTTCGAGCTTGGCGTTATCTCCATCAATGTACCTCATGATGGGCGGCGGCGATGGCCCTGCTAAACGCGATCAAGTGAGACCGTGAATCAGAAGATGGATTAGCGATGCGCCTCCGGAATCGGGAACGGCAGAGCCCGTCCGCTGGAATTAATGCTGCGGATTCTTGCGCCAAACGCGAATGTTTTCTTGGTTGAAAACTCAATCATTAATTTTTTGTTTCTGTTGACAATGATTGACACTTTCAATCATTTCACTTGTGCGCACCTTGCGCTCAGGTTCAACGGAACTTGTCTGATGAAGTTTTCCCTTTGGCGATGTCTGGGTGGAGCAGGCTTGGCCCTCATGCTGTCCTCCAACGCAGCGGCCCAGTGGTCCTATCCACCGGGCAGCTCTCTGGTTGTCCCGCCGGGCGGGGCCGTGGACCTGTCCTGCTCTGCGCTGGACATGCAAGGAACCCTGGACCTGGGAGGCGCGCTGACCGTCGATTCTTCGGCTACGTTCGCAAGTACCGCCGCCATCACCAACAGTGGCGGAACGCTGTCGGTGGGTGGTGACCTGCAGATCAACGGATCACTGAATGCCGGCAACAACACGATCGAGCTGCGCGACGGCTGCGATCCGGGCAACACCAGCCAGCTCAGCGGCACTTTGGTCGTGCAGAACTTGACCATCAGGAGCAGCACGGGCCGCACCTTTGTGCTGCCTGTAGGGGCAAATATCACCGTGCTCGGGACGCTGACCGTCGAGGGAGTGCCTGGTCAGCCTGTGGTGCTGCAGGCTGCCAGCGGCACTGCGGTCATCAACCTGGGTCCCGGTGCGACGGTGGTACGCACCAATGCGACGGTTCCGCCCACTGTGCAGATCGGTGCAGGTCCCGGCCCATCGGCTGCGGCCATTCCCACACTGAGCGAGTATGGGTTGGTCCTTCTCTCTGTGCTCATGGGACTGGCGCTTTGGCGTCAGCGCCGCACTGCACAACGTTAGCCACTACACATTCAGACCATGAAAACCATGAAATTCACGCTGCGCTCTGTCTCTTTCGCCGCGGCCATCGTCTTGAGCGGCGCTGCAGTGGCGGCTCCTGGCGGCGCCGACATCACCATCACACCACCGGCCAATGGTGGATTCGTCATCAAGAACAATGCAGGCAATGCAGAGCGGCTCCGGGTGATGGAAACAGGCGATGTATATCTGCCCAACCTGTCCAATACAACGGAGGCTGGCAGCGTGGCCTGCTATGACGACGCGACGGGGCGGCTGGGCAAGTGCGCAGCAGGCGCGATTGTGGGGAACCCGGGTCCAACGGGAGCAACCGGAGCGACCGGTGCCACAGGACCGGCGGGCGCGACCGGAGCCCCCGGCCAGGCAGGACCGGCGGGCCCCACAGGTCCGATTGGCATTCAAGGCCCAGCGGGCCAGACAGGCGCTCAAGGCCCCATTGGTGCCACGGGCCTTCAAGGTCCGACGGGGGCGCAGGGTGATATTGGCTTGCCTGGTCCCACAGGTCCCGCAGGCCCTGCAGGCGCATCGGGTGGTAAAGCCATCATGAGCAGCAGCGCGAAAGGCATGGCGTTGACAACGATTGCGGGCGGCTTGCCCGGCAACGTTGCGGTCTTGCCGATGAATGGCTACGTTCCTGCTGCTGCAATGCAAAGTCTTATTGGTGGAAACCTAGACCTTACAGCACAGCAAGCAGCAGATGGAGTACCTCAATCATTTCCAGCTGATGGTGTGATAACTGGATTGACTGCGCAAATCCAGAACACCAGTGCATTGAGTTTGGTTGGAACTACTATCTCATTGCAGGCGCAACTTTATACATCCGTGGGTAATGTATTTTCGCCAGTGCCAGGAGCGGTATGCACAATGGCTCCTAGTTATACGGGGATTCTTACTATAGGTACTATTTCGAGCTGCATTGTTACTGGGTTGAGTATTCCTGTTACGTCTGGTACAAGAGGGGTTTTTGTAATTTCAGCAAATGCTTTTGGTCTTACTTTGGTAAATACTGTGAATGTCGTAGGGGGGGCATCGCTTGTAATGCAATAAAAGCCTTGTTTTAGTATTCACTGTGCTCTCAGATGCTGAAAAGTGTCTGAGAGTTTTTATTGAAAATTTCCTAAAAAGATTTCGATAATATTGCCGGGGTGTGGTTTTGATGAGAGAAGACAACGGGAACGTGTCGGAGCCGCACACAGGTCGACGATATTCCGGACAAGTGGCTAGGTACTGCAGTAGAGGAATGCTGCGCTGGAGGCATCAGCGAATCGTCACTACTGGGATATCTGCGTGGGCCAAGCCCGGAGCAAGCAGCTAACGAGCTATACGGTCCTTTTGCCTCGACTTGTCGATGCGTCTTTCTGCTGAAAGGCTTCTGAGCTTGCTAGGTCTGCCCCTCATCGGTCGGCACATTCAGACAGCCGGATCTAAGCACAATTAGAAGCGCAACTGAGCGAGCGATGCTGCATAGTTGCTACAGATGGTCGGGGGTATTCCTCTAAGTTACTGTCAGATAATGATTCTCTTCAAAGGTCAATTCAGTCCATCCTGGGCGCAACGGACATGCGCCACATGTTGGCGGGTGCTTGGGATTCGCGGTGTGTCATTGCTTCGATTGAAGTTTCTGCTGCGCATGCGCTTTTGTGCTTTGCACCATCGCACGCCTGTCTTTGCTTGCAGGTGACAGGTGAAATGCAGCCATGCATCGCGCGGTTCCGATCCCTAAGAAGGCGGCCAATCCATCTGTCGCCAGCCTGGGCAGGATGGTCGCCGTGCGGCGGCAGCGGCGCTGTAGAGGACGGTGGCCGCCGGTTCGGTCAAGGGGCAGGGCGCAGGCAATCCTAAATTATGTTAGGGAGGGTAAGAGTGGCTAACACCACTTCGTCACAGGCCCCCGCAGAGCAGTTATGCTCGCTGCCCTCATGGCACGACGACCTGTAAGCAAAGAACTGTGGCGACAGCTACAACCCCTCATCCCTGCCTTCGYACCTTCCGCCAAAGGCGGTGCGCGCAAGCTCGCAGTCAGCGATGAAGCCGCCCTCAACGGCATCCTGTTTGTGTTGCAAACAGGCATTCCGTGGGAAGACCTTCCCCAATCCCTTGGGTACGGCAGCGGCATGACTTGCTGGCGCCGCCTACGCGACTGGAACGCCGCTGGTGTCTGGGAGCAGCTGCATCAGGCCATGCTGACTCGCTTGCGTGAACATGACCAAATCGATTGGAGCCGGGCCAGCATTGATGGCTCCTCGGTACCAAGCCCCCGGGGGGCCAGGAAACGGGCCCAAA
>NZ_WUMG01000088.1:0-5471 GCF_009827015.1 Delftia sp. CH05
GAGGTGCATGGTGGGGCACAGGGCGGGGTACAGGGCGGGGTGGCGTCATGAGCGGGCATTTCTCCAGCCTGCTGGCCCTGCCCGAAGCGGCGGGCCAGCGCATTCCGGTCACCGTGCTCACGGGCTTTCTGGGCAGCGGCAAGACCACGCTGCTCAACCGGCTGCTGGCGCTGCCGGACCTGCACGGGACGGCCGTCATCGTCAACGAGTTCGGTGCGGTCGGCATCGACCAGGACCTGACCAGCCTGGCCTGCGAGGACACGGTGCTGCTGGCCAATGGCTGCCTGTGCTGCAGCGTGCGCGGCGATCTGGTGGAGGCGCTGGAGCGCCTGGCCCTGCGCGAACAGGGCGCGCCGCTCCGCGTGCTGATCGAAACCAGCGGCCTGGCGGACCCGGGGCCGATACTGCGCTCCTTCCTGGGCGAGCCCGCCGTGCGCGTGCGCTATGCGCTGGCCGGCGTGGCCTGCACGGTCGATGCCGTGCTGGGCAGCGCCACGCTGGCAGGCTATCCCGAAGCCGTGCGGCAACTGGCCGTGGCTGACCTGGTGCTGCTGACCAAGACAGACTTGCTGGGCGGCGCACAGCCCGCTGCGCAACTGCTGGCCCAGGTGCAGGCCATCAACGGCGAGACGCCGCAAGGCATGGACCCCGGCCACCATGTGGCGCTGCTGCAGCGGCTGATGTCGGAAGGCGCGACGGGGCAGGAGGACGCCGCTGCGGGCATGCTCCAGGCACCCGGCTACCGGGCCATGGCTCCGGTGACAGCTCCGGTGACTGCGCCGGCAGGAACGCACCGCGACGGCATCTCGTCCTTTGTGCTGCAGCGCGACGAGCCCCTGCCCGCGCAGGCGTTCGGCGAATGGATGGACTGGGTCACGGCCATGCGCGGCGATGACCTGCTGCGCGTCAAAGGCATCGTGCACCTGCAGGAGCACCCGGACCAGCCCCTGGTCATCCATGGCGTGCAGCACCTGTTCGCCCCGCCGCAGACGCTGCCCCGCTGGCCGGATGCCGACCGGCGCACGCGCATCGTTTTCATCACGCGGGGGCTGGATGCCCAGGCCCTGGACGACACGCTGAGCGTGCTGGTGCGCAGGCACAGGCGGCGCGCGCCGATTCAGGACCCGGGCTGAGCCACGCAACGGCCGGCCCATTTTCAAAAGAAACAGGAGACAAAGCATGAAAACTCTGACACGGCTGAAGGGGCCGGTGCTGGGCGCCTTACTGGGTGCGCTGGCTGCCTTGCCCATCGCCTGCATGGCCTCGTCCAGTGCGCCCGCCGCCTTTCCCGAGCCGGGCAAGATGGTCAAGGTCATCGTCCCCTTCGTGGCGGGCGGCGGCGTGGACAGCGCCGCGCGGCTGTTCGCCGAGCAGTTGCGCAAGCAGCTGGGCACGACGGTCATCGTAGAGAACCGCGTGGGCGGCAGCGGTGTGGTGGGGGGCCGTGCGGTGCTGGCGGCTGCCCCCGATGGCTACACCCTGCTGTTCTCGGCCGCCACGCATGTGCTGGCCAAGCAGGTATTGGCCCATCCGCCCTATGACCCGCAGACCGACTTTGTCCCCGTGGCGCGCGTGGGCGAGGCGCCGCTGATGCTGGTGATCTCGCCGCAGCTGCCCCACAGCAAGCTGGGCGAGGTGCTGGCCGCAGGCGCCAAGAGCACGTGGACGGCGGCCATTCCCGCCGTGGGCGCACCCAGCCACCTGGCCACGCTGCTGCTGGCCCAGCAGGGCCGCATGCGCCTCGAGTACGTGCCCTACAAGGGCACGCAGCCCGCGCTGGTCGATGTGGGCGGCGGCCATGTGGACCTGCTGCTCGACTCCATGGTCTCCGTGCTGCCGCTGGCCAAGGCCGGCAAGGTGCGGCCGATTGCCATCACCTCCGGCAAGCGCAGCCCGCTGGCGCCCGAGGTGCCCACCATGCAGGAAAGCGGCCTGCCGCGGTTTGCCTACACGTCCTGGTACGGACTGTGGGCGCCCAAGGACACGCCTGCCGACCGGGTGCAGCGGCTGAACCAGGCCTCCAACGCGGCGGTGGCCGAGCTGGCCAGGTCCGGCGCCTTCGCGGGCCTGGGCATCGACACGGTTTCGGAGAGCACCGAGCAGTTCAAGCGCTTCATCGCCGCCGATGTGGCGCAGAGCGCCGCGCTGCTCAAGGGCGCGGGCTTCAAGCCCGAGTAGCCGGGCAGACCCGGGCACACGCCCGAGAAAAACAAAGAGCAAAGAGCAAAGAGCAAAGCAAAGCAAAAAACCACAAGGAGACAACATGCAGGTTTTCATACGCCATGCCCTGGCCGCCTCGCTGGGGCTGGCCGCCGCGCATGCGGGCGCGCAGTCCTCGGTATCGATCTCGGGCACCGTCGATGTGAGCGTCAGGCAAGTGCGCAACCAGGGCCTGGGAACGGTCACCTCGCAGGCCAGCGGCGCCAACTCCACCAGCAAGCTGGTGTTGCGGGGGCAGGAGGACCTGGGCGACGGCCTGAGCGCGGGCTTCTACCTGGACGGCAGCCTGCTGGCAGACACCGGTGCCATGGGCGCCAGCGGCCCGTTCTGGGACCGGCGCTCCACGGTCAGCCTGGCCTCGCGGCAATGGGGTGAGCTGCGGCTGGGGCGGGACTGGGTACCCACGCACCTGGTGTGGAGCGGCTTCGATCCGTTTGCCACGCTGGGCATCGGCAGCGCCAATGGCTTTCGCTCGTTCACGGCTTCCCGCGCGCTGGGCCAGGCCTTCGGCACGGCGCCGGAGTCGCAGGCTGCCAATCCCACGCTGCGCGTGAGCAATGCGGTGGAGTATTTCCTGCCGGCCGGCCTGGGCGGGCTGCAGGGCGTGTCCGGCAGCCTGATCGCCACCCTGGGCGAGAAGGGCGCCACGGCGGCAGGCCAGACGCGCGGCAACGGCTTTCGGCTGGGCTGGGCGGGCGCGGGCTGGAACGTGGCGGGCGCGCAGTTCACCACGCGCAACACCCTGAGCGGCATCCATTTCAAGGACCAGAGCTACGGCGTCTCCTACGACTTCGGCTGGCTCAAGGCCAGCCTGGCCCAGCGCCGCTGGGTGCATGGCGTGGACCGCACGGTCAACACCCTGGTGGGCATGAGCGTTCCCGTGGGCAGCGGCGTGGTCAAGCTCAGCTACGTCAAGGCCGACCAGAAGGGCGCGACGGCGGCGCAAAGCGCCAGCGATGCCGACCTGTGGGCGCTGGGCTATGTGCACTCGCTGTCGCGGCGCACGGCGCTGTACGCGCATGCGGCCCGCATGTCCAACCGCAATGGGGCGGCCTTCGCCATTGCCGGGGGTGCGGCCGTCAGCGGCAATCCGGCCGCGGCCAATTACTTTGGCGGGCGCGCTTCCACGGCCTTCGAGCTGGGCCTCCGGCACGACTTCTGACGGGCGGCGTGGGCGGCGTGCGCGCTGGTTCGTGGTCATTGCTGCACCCCATGCAGCAGTGAACTGCACGCCGGCCTATTGCTGCCCTCAATCGCTTCTTCTACGCTGCACCCATTTCACGGAGCAGCGAGATGAATCCATTGATCAAGGTCCGCATGGACGCCGCAGGCACCCCCGACGCCATGCGCCTGGAGCCGGTCGAGGTGCAGGCGCCCGGCCCCGGCCAGGTCTGGCTGGAGCAGACGGCCATCGGCGTGAACCCGCTGGACGTGAGCCAGCGCAAGGGCGCTGTCGCCATCGCCTTTCCCTCGGGCCTGGGGCTGGAGGGCGCGGGGCGGGTGGCCGCCGTGGGCGAGGGCGTGACGAATGTGGCCGTGGGCGAGCGCGTGGGCTACGCCACGGGGCCGCTGGGCGCCTATGCCAGCGCCCGCCTGTATCCGGCCGAGCGCCTGGTGAAGCTGCCCGATGCGCTGCCTGACGACGCGGCGGCGGCCGTGCTGTTCAAGGGCATCACGGCGCAGTACCTGCTCAAGACCACCCATGCCGTAGGCCCCGGCAGCCGCAT
The DNA here is from genome assembly GCF_009827015.1 of Delftia sp. CH05. Lineage (NCBI taxonomy): Bacteria > Pseudomonadati > Pseudomonadota > Betaproteobacteria > Burkholderiales > Comamonadaceae > Delftia > Delftia sp. CH05. The sequence goes on from NZ_WUMG01000088.1 coordinate 3,948, forward strand.
CGTGATCTATGGCGCCGCCGGTGCGCTGGGCCAGTTGATGTGCGCCTGGGCCAGGCACCTGGGCGCCCTGGTGATCGGCGTGGTGTCCAAGGCGGCCAGCGTGGAGCGCGCGCGGGCTGCCGGCTGCGACGAGGTCTTCGTGTTCGATGCGGCCACGCTGCCGGGCCAGGTGCTGCAGGCCACCGGGGGCCTGAAGGCCGATGTGGTCTACGACCCCATCGGTCGCACGACGCTGGGCGCCTCGCTGGACTGCCTGCGCCCGCGCGGCCTGCTGGTGTCCTTCGGCGCGACCTCCGGCCTGCCCGATCCCATCTCGGTGGCCACGCTCAATGCCAAGGGCTCGCTGTTCCTCACGCGCCCCTCGCTGGCCGCGCACACGGCCACGGCGGCCGAGTACCAGGAGCGCGCACGGGACGTGCTGGCCGCCGTGGCGGCCGGCATCATCGTGCCCGGCGTCTGGCGCCGGTATGCGCTGGCGGAGGTGGCGCAGGCGCATGGCGATCTGGAGCAGGGACGCTCCCAAGGTGCGATCATCCTGACCCCATGAACCTTCTGGACAGCCAGCACGCCGATGAACTGGCGGCCCTGGTGGCGCTGCATGAACAAGGCTCCTTCGCTGCGGCGGGGCGGGCCTTGCTGCGCCATCCGTCCGTGCTGTCCAAACGCCTGAACGCGCTGGAGACCCGGCTGGGCGTGCGGCTGGTGGAGCGCAGCACACGCCATCTGCACCTGACCGACGAGGGCCTGCGCCTGGTGGACAAGGTGCGCCAGGCGGCCGGCCTGATTGCCGATGCCCAGAAGGAGGCCGCCCAGGGCGCCTCGCAGGCGCGGGGCCGGCTGCGGCTGTCGCTGCCGGCCGCCATGGGACGGCGCTGGCTCAGCCCGCTGCTGGCGGAGTTTGCGCTGGCCCATCCGCAGATCGTGCTGGAGGTGGAGTATGCGGACCGCTTCGTGGACATCGTGGGCGAGCGCTTCGACGCGGCGGTGCGCATAGGCCGGCTGGCGGACAGCCGTCTCGTGGCGCTGCGGCTGGGCGGGCACCAGCGCATCCTGGGCGCATCGCCCGCCTACCTGCAGGCCCACGGCACGCCCGCGCACCCCGAGGACCTGGCGGCGCACCGCTGCCTGGGCTTCACGGGGCTGCAATCGTTTCCGCAATGGGAGCTGGTGCACGGTGGCGCATCGGGCGATGTGCCTCAGGGCCAGGCCCGGCACACGGTGCTGGTGCGCGGCCCCATGGTCAGCAATGACAGCGAGGCCCTGCTCACGGCGGCCGTCATGGGGGTGGGCATTCTGGCCGGCGGCGACTGGCTGATGAGCGAGCACATGGCCGCAGGCCGGCTGGTGCGGGTGCTGCCGCAATGGCGCCTGGATGGCGCCTCGGGCATCTACTTCGTGCGGCCCTCGGCGGCGTTCAGCAGCGCGGCCATGACGGCGCTGCGCGACTGCCTGGTGCGGTGGTTTGCCACGCGCAGCCCCTGGCGCACGGGGCATGACACACTGGCGCCGCCCCCACCCCTGCCC
>NZ_WUMG01000089.1:2500-5328 GCF_009827015.1 Delftia sp. CH05
GTCCTTGAAAGAAAACGGCGAAATCTCGCAAGAGAGATCAAAGTTATAGGGTCAAGTGACTAAGAGCATGTGGTGGATGCCTTGGCGATGATAGGCGACGAAAGACGTGATAGCCTGCGATAAGCTTCGGGGAGCTGGCAAATAAGCTTTGATCCGGAGATTTCTGAATGGGGAAACCCACCCGCAAGGGTATCGCATACTGAATACATAGGTATGCGAGGCGAACCTGGAGAACTGAAACATCTAAGTACCCAGAGGAAAAGACATCAACCGAGATTCCGAAAGTAGTGGCGAGCGAAATCGGAACAGCCTTCTAGTGATAGTCAGACGGTTAACAAAACGGAATGGAAAGTCCGGCCATAGTAGGTGATAGCCCTGTATGTGAAAACCGACTGGTGGTACTGAGCTAGAGAAAAGTAGGGCGGGGCACGAGAAACCCTGTCTGAATATGGGGGGACCATCCTCCAAGGCTAAATACTCATCATCGACCGATAGTGAACCAGTACCGTGAGGGAAAGGCGAAAAGAACCCCGGGAGGGGAGTGAAATAGATCCTGAAACCGCATGCTTACAAAAAGTAGGAGCCCGCAAGGGTGACTGCGTACCTTTTGTATAATGGGTCAGCGACTTACATTCAGTGGCAAGGTTAACCGAATAGGGGAGCCGTAGAGAAATCGAGTCCGAATAGGGCGTCCAGTCGCTGGGTGTAGACCCGAAACCAAGTGATCTATCCATGGCCAGGATGAAGGTGCCGTAACAGGTACTGGAGGTCCGAACCGACTAGTGTTGCAAAACTAGCGGATGAGCTGTGGATAGGGGTGAAAGGCTAAACAAACTTGGAAATAGCTGGTTCTCTCCGAAAACTATTTAGGTAGTGCCTCAAGTATTACCTGCGGGGGTAGAGCACTGTTTAGGCTAGGGGGTCATGGCGACTTACCAAACCTATGCAAACTCCGAATACCGCAGAGTACAGCTTGGGAGACAGAGCACCGGGTGCTAACGTCCGGACTCAAGAGGGAAACAACCCAGACCGCCAGCTAAGGTCCCTAAAATTGGCTAAGTGGGAAACGAAGTGGGAAGGCTAAAACAGTCAGGATGTTGGCTTAGAAGCAGCCATCATTTAAAGAAAGCGTAATAGCTCACTGATCGAGTCGTCCTGCGCGGAAGATGTAACGGGGCTAAGCCAGTTACCGAAGCTGCGGATTTGCAATTTATTGCAAGTGGTAGGAGAGCGTTCTGTAAGCCTGTGAAGGTGCCTGGTAACGGGTGCTGGAGGTATCAGAAGTGCGAATGCTGACATGAGTAGCGTTAAAGGGGGTGAAAAGCCCCCTCGCCGTAAGCGCAAGGTTTCCTACGCAACGTTCATCGGCGTAGGGTGAGTCGGCCCCTAAGGCGAGGCAGAGATGCGTAGCTGATGGGAAACAGGTCAATATTCCTGTACCGATGTGTAGTGCGATGTGGGGACGGAGAAGGTTAGCTCAGCCAACTGTTGGATATGTTGGTTCAAGCCTGTAGTCGTGCCTGGTAGGCAAATCCGCCGGGCTTAGATGAGGGGTGATAACGAGTCTGCTTGCAGACGAAGTGAGTGATACCCTGCTTCCAGGAAAAGCCACTAAGCTTCAGCTACACACGACCGTACCGCAAACCGACACTGGTGCGCGAGATGAGTATTCTAAGGCGCTTGAGAGAACTCTGGAGAAGGAACTCGGCAAATTGATACCGTAACTTCGGGAGAAGGTATGCCGCAAGTAGGTGAACTTGAACAAAGGGAGCCCAAAGCGGTTGCAAAAAATCGGTGGCTGCGACTGTTTAATAAAAACACAGCACTCTGCAAACACGAAAGTGGACGTATAGGGTGTGACGCCTGCCCGGTGCTGGAAGATTAAATGATGGGGTGCAAGCTCTTGATTGAAGTCCCAGTAAACGGCGGCCGTAACTATAACGGTCCTAAGGTAGCGAAATTCCTTGTCGGGTAAGTTCCGACCTGCACGAATGGCGTAACGATGGCCACACTGTCTCCTCCAGAGACTCAGCGAAGTTGAAATGTTTGTGATGATGCAATCTCCCCGCGGAAAGACGGAAAGACCCCATGAACCTTTACTGTAGCTTTGTATTGGATTTTGAACGGATCTGTGTAGGATAGGTGGGAGGCTTTGAAGTGAGGACGCTAGTTCTCATGGAGCCGACGTTGAAATACCACCCTGGTGCGTTTGAGGTTCTAACCCAGGTCCCTTATCGGGATCGGGGACAGTGCATGGTAGGCAGTTTGACTGGGGCGGTCTCCTCCCAAAGCGTAACGGAGGAGTTCGAAGGTACGCTAGTTACGGTCGGACATCGTGACGATAGTGCAATGGCATAAGCGTGCTTAACTGCGAGACTGACAAGTCGAGCAGATGCGAAAGCAGGACATAGTGATCCGGTGGTTCTGTATGGAAGGGCCATCGCTCAACGGATAAAAGGTACTCTGGGGATAACAGGCTGATACCGCCCAAGAGTTCATATCGACGGCGGTGTTTGGCACCTCGATGTCGGCTCATCTCATCCTGGGGCTGTAGTCGGTCCCAAGGGTATGGCTGTTCGCCATTTAAAGAGGTACGTGAGCTGGGTTTAAAACGTCGTGAGACAGTTTGGTCCCTATCTTCCGTGGGCGCTGCAGATTTGAGGAAGCCTGCTCCTAGTACGAGAGGACCGGAGTGGACACACCTCTGGTGTATCGGTTGTCACGCCAGTGGCATTGCCGAGTAGCTAAGTGTGGAAGAGATAACCGCTGAAAGCATCTAAGCGGGAAACTCGTTTCAAGATGAGATCTGCCGGGGCCTTGAGCCCCCT
>NZ_WUMG01000009.1:0-174742 GCF_009827015.1 Delftia sp. CH05
ACCAGCGGCGTTCCAGTCGCGTAGGCGGCGCCAGCAAGTCATGCCGCTGCCGTACCCAAGGGATTGGGGAAGGTCTTCCCACGGAATGCCTGTTTGCAACACAAACAGGATGCCGTTGAGGGCGGCTTCATCGCTGACTGCGAGCTTGCGCGCACCGCCTTTGGCGGAAGGTACGAAGGCAGGGATGAGGGGTTGTAGCTGTCGCCACAGTTCTTTGCTTACAGGTCGTCGTGCCATGAGGGCAGCGAGCATAACTGCTCTGCGGGGGCCTGTGACGAAGTGGTGTTAGCCACTCTAAGAGGCACTGATCGCCTCGCTTGCATGCAGGCTACCAGATGATTTTCCGCTTGGGCGCACCCGACGGGCGCGGTTTGCAGGAAGAACTCCGATCAGTGCTGAGGCCTGCCCTGACGGGCCCTTCCATCGCGCCGCCCCCGCCGATGACGGTAACGGTCATGGTTGTGATGCCTGCAGGCACCGTGCAAAGTTGGGGGCCGCCAGCGGCCGTTGTTGATTTGGTGTTTCTGCTCGCTTTTTTTTCCCTAGATGCCTAGAAATTGAAACGGTAATGATTCCTGAAACTGCCGCGTGGCATCGCCCGAGAAGGTGTGGTTCTGGTCTGGGCCCAGATTCAGCTTGAGAACCTTGCCGGTTTTCTGGCTGAAGTCGAGTGCCTTGAGGTCTATCCAGAAGGTATTTGGCGTCAACGCTGATTCGAAGAAGTAGAGCTTGCGCTGGTGGTCGAAAACGGTTCTCCAGCGGGTTGACGAGATATTGGGCTCCTCCGGCGTATTCAGGCCGTAGGGCACCGAGGCGTTGCGGATCACGCTGAAGACGCTGGCCAGCGCCTTGTTGGGGTCCTGACTTTTGGGGATGGCGTTGACGTAGAAGGATGCGCGGGCAAATCGATCGGCGGCGCGATTGGTGCCGGGCAGCATGGTGGTGCCGCCCACTTGCTGCCAATAGGTGTTGAGAGCCAATTGCTGATCAAATGTCGGCGAATTGGTCATGACCTGGTATTGCCGGCCGTGATGTATCGCCTGCCGGCCATTGATGTACTCGACGATGGCGCTGTCGCCGCTGGCGTCGGACATCGAGAGATGCAGCGTCGTCAGCCGGTTCTCTCCGGGAACGTTGTCGGAGACGATGGTGAAAGGTTCTTTCTCCAGCGCCGCAACGGCTTCCTGGACGGTGGCGAAGTTGTCCAGCACGTATTGCGCCCAGGCTGCAATGGTCAGGCCAGGCTTGCTGCCCGCACCGAAGGCCGGGTATTGGGACTCCACCAGCCAGAGCAGGTTGGCGTTGAGGCCGGCTTCATTGACTCCATCGGTGGTGGAGACGTCATAGCCCGAGGTGATGACGCTTCCGTATTTGGACGTCCAGCGCAACGAGTTGGGGCCTGCCTTGCCTGAGCGCTCCATTCCACGCGGGAGCACCCAGAGATTGCTGACGATGTCGCTTTTCCAATCCATGGAGCGCGCGGTGACGACCTGGCCATTCGCACCAAGAAAGACAAGGCGGGTGCAGGCCCAGGTGCTGGGCAGGGCCGTAAGGCCGGCAATTCCCATCAGCAATGCGCCCACTACGGGGTGAATCTGCAGTCTGCGTTTCTTCATGGCAACTCCTTTGCAGGCAAATGGACTGGCGCAGTGTAGTGCGTCATTCGTACCCAGGTCAGAAATGGCCGCCTTGTGAAAAGGCGGGCCGGCAAACTGGCGGTCATTGGAGATGCCGCGCATGAGCCTGCGCGCATGCGGGTGCAGAGGGCACCGCTGTCAGATGGCGTGGCTGAACATGGGGCTGGCCAGCATCGCCACCGCAAAGGAGATGGCGCAGATAGCAGACCACAGGAAGACGAGGAAGAGGTGGCGCATCGTGCAGCTCTCGGGAGTGTTTGGTGGTTCTTGCCAGTTCAATTGCGGATGCGGTTCAGAATGCGCAGCCCGAGCATTGAAAGGCGTTCCAGCAGAGGCCTTGGCTCCATGCGCAGCAGCAACAGCTGCTGGCCGCCGCGCACGGGAAAGGCTTCCAGCAGGCTGCGGTGGTAGCGGGCATCCGGGTCCGGGTTGAAGCTTTCTGCGGGAACGACTCGATGCATCTTGTATCTCCGTCATGTGATTTCGGAAGCCTTTGGGGAGCGCGGCCTCTGACGGGATCTATTTCAATTGGTTTCGCGGCGTTTCCGTGCGGGTCAAGTTTGTGGCCGCATGTAGGCCGGGGCTGTACGCTGCGTATGTGTTTTGCGCACGCGCTGTGCGGCCTGTCCGCAGGTCTTCACAGGTGTGAGCAGCGCGTCTGCAACGGCTTTGCGGCGGCTGGCAGTCCCTAGAATTCGGGATCCCCATCTCATTTGCCAGGAGTTCCATGTCCTCCGTTCCCACGCTTCAGATCCGGCCCGTTGCACAGGCGGACCATCAGCAATGGCTTCCTCTTTGGCAGGGCTACAACGCCTTTTACGGGCGCGCTGGCGAGACGGCGCTGCCCGATGACATCACGCAGGCGACCTGGGAGCGCTTTCTCAATCCGCTGGAGCCGGTGTTTGCGCTGGTGGCAGAGAGCGAGGGTGAGCTGGTGGGCCTGGCGCACTACCTGTTCCACCGCAGCACGACGCGGCTGGAGCCCGTGTGCTATTTGCAGGATCTGTTTGCCGATGCACGCCGGCGCAAGCAGGGCATAGGCAAGTCGCTCATCCGCGCGGTCTACGAGCAGGCATCCCTGGCGGGAGCGCGCCGTGTCTACTGGCAGACGCAGTCTTCCAACGAAGCGGGCCGTGCGCTGTATGACCAGGTGGCCGAGCATCGTGGCTTCATCGTCTACGGGCACGAACTCCAGGGCAGAGCCTGACGCTTTGTTGTCGGGTTGGCGATCCAGAGAAGAAACCTGTTGAAACAGCGGGTGCGCGCAGCCGATGCAGGTCCGCCGGGGGGGCTTGGCAACCCTAGAATCACGCGTTGTCCTTTCGCTGCTTGCGCTGCACCCCCATGTCCAATCTCATCGTCCACGGCGGCACGCCCTTGCGCGGCCGCGTCGTTCCTTCCGCCAACAAGAATGCCGTGTTGCCGATCCTGTGCGCCACGCTATTGACCGATCAGCCGCTGCGGCTGCATGGCGTGCCGGACATCACCGATGTGCGCAAGATCCTGGACATCTTCCGCACGCTGGGCAGCGAGGTGCAGCTGGACGAAACCACACGCACGCTGCAGTTGCATCATCGCGATACGCGCTTTGATGCATCGTCGCATCGCCTGCCGGAGGAGATGCGCTCTTCCATCATGCTGGTGCCGCCGCTGCTGGCGCGCTTTGGCGTGGCGCGGCTGGAGGACAACGTCAAGGGCTGCACGCTGGGCGTGCGCGAGATCGATCCGCACGTGGACATCTTCCGCTCCTTCGGAGGTGAGGTGGAGCGCGCCAGCGGCTCGCTGCTGATCCACAGCGCACAGCCGCTCAAGGCCGTGCGCCACTGGCTGGACTACGCCTCCGTCACGGCGACAGAGAATTTCGTGCTGTGCGCCGTGGCCGCGCAGGGCGAGTCCATGCTGACCAATGCGGCCTGCGAGCCGCATGTGCAGGAGTTCTGCCGCTTCATGGTGATGATGGGCGCCGACATCGACGGCATCGGCACCTCGCGGCTGACGGTGCGTGGCGGCGCGCCGCTGAGCGGCGGCGAGTTCACCTTCGAGGAAGACTTCCACGAGATCACCACCTTTCTCGCGCTGGGCGCGATCACGGGCGGCGATGTGGAGGTGCGCAACAGCACGCCGGACAACTTTCCGCTGATCGACCGCACCTTCGCCAAGTTTGGCGTGCAGGTGGAGCACAAGAACGGTTGGTCACGCGCGCTGCGCTCGGGGCCGCTGAAGGTGCAGACGCCGTTCACCAGCAATGTGCTTACCAAGGTGGAAGCCGCTCCCTGGCCGTACTTTCCGGTGGATCTGCTGCCCATCTTCATTGCGCTGGGCGTGCATGCGCAGGGCAATGCGCTGTTCTGGAACAAGATCTACGACGGCGCGCTGGGCTGGACGGGCGAGCTGTCCAAGTTCGGCGCCCATGTGTTTTCTTCGGACCCGCACCGTGTGGTCACCTTCGGCGGCAATCCGCTGACGCCGGCCGTGGTGGAGAGCCCCTACATCATCCGCGTGGCGATTGCGCTGTTCATGGTCGCCAGCAGCATCGAGGGCCGCTCGGAGATCCGCAACGCCACGCCGATCCGCCGGGCGCATCCGCACTTCGTGGAGAACCTGCGCAGTCTGGGCGCTCGGGTGGAGTGGACCAACGAGGAGTGATGGAAAGCGGCGATGCGCAGGCTGCTAGGCCTGCGCCGCCGCATCCGAGAATCTCTTGGCCGCCCTGAGCAGGTAGCTCACGGCATAGAGGATGGGGTCGTCCGTCTCGTCGTCGTTCACGCGGTCAATGATTTCCAGCAGGCCCTGAAGGTCGGCGGACATTTGTGGCAGCACGCTGCTGGTCAGGGCCTCCACCGGCTGCTCGGCAGCGGCGCGGTCCGCCTTGAGGTGATAGCCGCGCAGCAGGTCGCGGACACCGATCACCATGGCGCGGCTGGATCTTTCCACATGCATTTCCAGCACGCTCAGCGCTGCGCTGATGTGGCATAGCGCGTCTGTTGCCAGGGTCTCCGGGTCGGGCGGGCTGGCGACGGCCTGCGCAGGATGCACGGAGGCTGGCATGTCTGTGTCCGGCATGGTTCTGTCCTTGCGCAATGTGTCCTGGATTCAGGGCTGGTGGTTCGAGGGCGTGGATGTGGGCTTGCACAGCCCCCGGGCGGGTCGTTTCGAGTTTTATGCCAACTTGGAATCATGTCAACTAGGCATGAATCTGAATTTGCATCCGGCAGGTACCATCGCGCAATGCAACGCAAACCCTTTCCCAGCGAAACCCAGGAGCGCTTCATCGTCCGTTTTCCGGATGGCATGCGTGATCGCATCTCGGAAGCGGCAAAGGCCGGCCACCGTTCCATGAATGCAGAAATCGTTGCGCGCATACGGCGCAGCTTCGAATTGGACGAAGCCGGCGATGCCGACCAGGCCGAGATCGAGCAGGGTGCGGCGGGATTGAGAGAGGAAATTTCGCGCCTGTGCCAGTTGCTGCAAGAGCACAAGGACGCTGCGGCAGGCCTGTTCGAGGCGCACAAGGAAGCGGTGGTGGACGAGGCACTGAAACGCCTGCGCTCCGAAACAGGCATGGCGGCAGGCCGCGCTCCGGGGAAGAGATGAGGCTGTAGGCCTGAGACCACGCTCATCGTTGCCGAGCGCTGGCGCTTGTCCTTGCGGGGCGCGCTTATCGTTGCGTCGGGTCTGCAAGGATCCATCCCTTTTTTAGAAGCTCTTGCAGCAAAGGACGCAGCTATGAACACGGATCAGATCAAGGGCACGCTCAAGGATGCCGCAGGCAAGGTGCAGCAAAAGGCTGGCGAGTTGATCGACAGCCCCGAACAGCAGGCCAAGGGCATTGCCAAGCAGGTCGAAGGCACGGCTCAGAAAAAGCTGGGCGATGTGAAGGAAGCCCTGAAGGATGCGAAAAAGTAAGGCGCCCACGCTGCCTTGATGACGAACAAGCCCGCCACTCCCTGGCGGGCTTTTCTTTTCAGCGAGTTTTGACGGGCGGAAGCGCGAGCAAGGCGTTCCTTGCTTCCTTTATCAGGCGGTCTGGGGCAGCTTGCGGCCGGGGTCCGCGGCCACGTGCACACGGTCACGGCCTGCCTGCTTGGCGGAGTAGAGCAGGGCGTCGGCGCGCGTCAGCGCATCGGTCAGGGCGGTGTTGGCGGCCACGGGGGCGATGCCGAAGCTGATGGTGATCCGCTGGCCGGCTGCCAGCACATAGCCGTCCGCGCTGAGCTGAGCGCGTATGCGCTCGGCCACGCGCTCGGCCTCCTCGGGCGTGGTGCGCATCAGCAGCAGCACGAATTCCTCGCCGCCAAAGCGTGAGACCAGATCGTCGCTGCGCACATGCTGCTGCAAGGTCCTGGCCACGGCCTGCAGAACGCGGTCGCCACAGTCATGGCCCCAGCTGTCGTTGATGCGCTTGAAGTGGTCTATGTCGCCGATCAGCACGGAAACCGGCGCCATGTGCGAATCGGCCAGGCGCAGCTCGGCGGCCTCCTGGAAGGCGCGACGGTTGAGCAGGTTGGTCAGCGAGTCGTGGTTGCGCTCCTGGCGCAGCGCGGTGAAGACATCGCGCACCGTGCAGGCCAGCAGCATCAGGGTGAACAGCAGAGCAAACGACAGCGTGCTGACCAGAGTCACCAGCCAGTAGGTGGAGCGAGCAATCTCATTGAGGTCGGTGCTGCCCAGGGCCAGCACCAGCAGCGGCCGGGCGGCGGTGTAGCCGGCAAACACCACGTAGGACCAGTAGAGCATTCTCTCCAGCCAATCCTGCGGTGGCCGGCGCCGCAGCATGGCGGGCGCCGGCAGCAACTGCAGCAGGCCCAGGCCTGTGTTGAGCCAATGCACACGTACCCACAGATCGACCTGGATCCGGCTGTAGTAGTACAGCGCGGCCAGAACCACCGCACCTATGAGCAAACCCAGCACGGGATGGGCCGAGACCCCGTAACGCCCCGCCATGCAGCGCGCAAAGCACCAGGTGCCAAACAGGTACATGGCGCCTGTGTACACGGCCCAATGGTGGAGTTGTTCGCGGGGGGCAATGCTCTGCCATGCAAGCGCCAGGGAAACCAGGGCATAGCCGCCGGCAATCCACAGCAGATAGCGCTGGCGACGCTGCACCAGCCAGCACACGGCCAGCGTGCAGCTGAGCAGCAAAATGCTCAGTGGCGCAATCAGTACATAGAGGCGATCGGTATCGAGTGACACATCCACAGCGTGTTATGCACTTGCAGGTGCGAAAGACGGCGGCTGGCAGCTTCCAAGCCCAGGCATTCAATGGCGCGGCAGCCGCAAGCGTCATTGCATTTTGCATCCGATGTCACCGGCGCTTGCCACTGCATATGCACTGTTCCGCGTTGTGCACAGCGGGTGATATCGGGTCTGCCCGCGCGCAGCCTCAAGTTCCCGGTATTTCTGACGAAAAAGCAAGTCATCTTTTCCGGATTGATGGGCCATGTCGATATGGCGGGGCTTTTCACCGGAAGACGGCCGGCGCTAGTGCGCGTGGCCTGTTGTTTCACCTTTCCTCTGTTCAGTTTTTCCGACGAGAGTTCTACGAATGAAATTTGATCAATGGAGCGTGTCCGCCAAGCTTTGGGGCACGCTGGGCGGCTTGTTGGCGATGATGCTTGCGGTATCGCTGTGGGCACAGTTTGCGGCGGCCCGCGCCATGGACCAGGGCATGCAGACGCTATCCGAATATGAGAACCGCATCGGTCTGGCCATTCAATGGAAGGGCGCAACGGAAACCACGGGCGAGCGGGTGCTGGCCAGCAATGCCTCCACCGATGAGGAATTGACGCGCCTGCTCGACGGCCGGGTCAAGGAGGGCTCTGGCCTGATCACCAAGCTGCAGGCCGAGATCGTCAAGGGTGCCAGCGAGGCCGACAAGGCTGCGCTGGAGCGCATCGCCAGCATCCGTGCCGAGGTGCTGGCGCTGAACAAGCGGGCCCGCGAGATCAAGTTGACGGGCGATGCCGCGGCGTTCCGCGAGTTCGTCCAGCAACAGTACCTGGGTGCCATCGGCCGCTATGTGGACTCGCTGGAAGTCTTTGTGCAGCTGCAGCGCAGCCAGCGCGATGCGGCCATGGAGCAGGCCCAGGCCGCGCGCCAACAGGCCAGTGTGCTGGCCTGGATTGTCCAGGGCGTGGTGCTCCTGGCCGGACTGGCGCTGGCCTTCGTGCTGACGCGTGCCATCACGCGTCCGCTGGAGCGAGCCGTGCAACTGACCGATGCCATTGCGCAGGGCGACCTTACCGTGTCGGCCGAGGACAGCCGCAAGGACGAATTCGGTCATCTGCTGCGCTCGGTCTCGGGCATGGCGGCACGGCTGCGTGGCTTGGTGACGGAGGTGCGTGACAGCGTGCACTCGATCTCCACTGCATCCACCGAGATTGCCGCCGGGAATCACAACCTGTCTTCGCGCACCGAGCAGACGGCGTCGAACCTGGAGGAAACGGCCGCCAGCATGGAGCAACTGACCGCGACCGTGGGCCAGGCCGCCGACACCGCGCGCCAGGCCAATCACCTGGCCGGCAGCGCCGCCCAGGCGGCCGAGCGCGGGGGCGCCGTGGTGGGCCATGTGGTGGCCAGCATGGACCGCATCAGCGACAGCGCACGCCGCATCTCCGACATCATCGGCGTGATCGACTCCATTGCTTTCCAGACCAACATCCTCGCGCTCAATGCCGCCGTGGAAGCGGCCCGCGCGGGTGAGCAGGGCCGTGGCTTCGCTGTCGTGGCTGGCGAAGTGCGGGCCCTGGCCCATCGCAGCGCAGAGGCCGCCAAGGAGATCAAGGGGCTGATCAGCACCTCGGTCGATGCCGCGCAGGAAGGCTCTGCCCAGGTCGCCCAGGCCGGCCAGGTGATGGATGACATTGTGGGCAGCGTGCGCAAGGTCTCGGACATGATTGGCGAGATCACGGCGTCTTCCACCGAGCAGCGCGACGGCATTGGCCAGGTCAACCAGGCCGTCAGCCATCTGGACCAGATGACGCAGCAAAACGCGGCCTTGGTGGAGGAGTCCGCAGCGGCAGCGGCTGCACTGAGCGACCAGGCGCAGCGCCTGTCGGGCATGGTGGCCGTGTTCAAGGTTGGCAACGCTGTGCCAGCCCTGCGATAGCGCGTGCAGAAAAAAAAGGACCGCCGGGGGCGGTCCTGTTGCAGAGAAAAGCCGTGGCCCTTGCGGGCCTGCCAGGGTAAGTCAGTGAGAGGGGAGGGAGGAGATAGTCTCCCTGGCTCGGCTGGAAAATGGTTCGTGGTGGTGGCGGATTGCTCCAGTGGCCGTTGGGGCCTTGCCGTTGCGTGACGGGATGCCCATGGCTTGCGGGTGCTGCAATGACGTGGGCATCATGATTTTGGAGAGTGCAGGTGTAGGACAGTTCCCTGTGCGATACCTGCTGTTTCCCTTGTTGTGATTGCCTGGGTACCGAAACATGCAGGCACCTCTCAGCTCACACATCAGCACTACATTGAAGAATTTGTAACTTCTGGGCAATAGGGTTAACCCCTTGCTTCTGGCAACAAAAAGCCCGCACTTGGCGGGCTCTGTCGCAGCTTAGTGGCTGCCGGAGGGCGTGGCAGGCCGCATCTCATATGGCGAAGGGAGTGCGGTCCTTGCCTTCAATCCAGCGGGGCTGCTTGCCGCGGCCGGTCCAGGTCGCACCGGTGGCGGGATCACGGTACTTGGGAACGCCGACCACGCGGAAACCAGCGCCAGTCTTGGCTTTGGACGAGGGAAAGACATCGGCCTCGGTCAATCCGTATTGGTCGATGATGGTGCGCACCTGGGCAATGGCTCCGGACTTTTCGGTCTTGAGCACTTCGGCGATCTGGGCTTCGAGCTGGGCTTTCTGCTGCAGCAGTGTCTTGTAGTCTGTGGTCATGTATATCAATGAATGTTGATCTGCCAATATAAAGGAATCCGGGAGAGCTTTTGGCAAAGTGAGCCTACACTGCCGCGCAACACCCGGATGACGACAGGCGTATTGTCAGAGAGCCTGTTTGAGAACAGGTTCCCATGTTGCCTGAGTCTAGGCGAGTCTGACGCTGATTTTTGTGGCGTATGGAAACCGGGTCATCGCATCTGCCACCGCTGCGCAGGTGCTGGGAAACAGGGCCGTGTAGCAGGCGCCGGCCACTTTGATGATGCATCGCTTCATGTTTCTCTCCCCTTGAATGACAGGTCTGCCTGCTTATCGGCATCTTTGCATCAAGATGAAACATTTTGTATCCTGCTCCCTGCCGATCCTGGTCAGGGGTCTTCATGGATCCATGGCAGTCCAGGAAGGGCAAGAAAAGGCCGCATGGTGCACCCCAAAAATATGAGGGAGGGAAAAACACAGGGTGCGCGGCGCAAACGGCAGGACCCTGGTGCAAGGCCCTGGCGTTTGCGACAAAAAGATCCCGCCTGCAGGGCGGGAAATGTCTGTGTTACAAATTGACACTATAGCATGCATCCGTCCAGGATGTGACGATAACTTGCAAAAACCTGACGACTCAGGCCCCGGTGGCGTTGCGAGCAAAGCGCTGCTTGCTCGAAGGGGGCAGCGGATCACCTGCAGCCAGGAAGCGTGCAATTGCAAGGGCAAGTACGCACTCTTTGAGCTCTGGCGGCCAGTGTGTCTCGGATAGGCTCGGTGGGCATCCACAGCCCTCGTTTTTGCCTTTACTACGCATCATGTTTCAAACACTTCGTGCCCGCCTGATTCTCATCTGCGTGGCAATCACAGTGGCCGCGCTGTTCGCGCTGTCCATGGCCACCTTCTGGACGGCGCGCGGCAGCACGCTGTCCGGCATCGACGAAAACATCGGCCAGCTCACGCAGGCCCATGCAGCCGCATTGACCGACTGGGTCCAGGACAAGCAGCGCATCACCGGCTCGCTGAAAACGGCGGTGCAACAGCCTGACCCGATTCCTTTCCTGCTGGCAGGCCAGCAGGCCGGCGGCTTCGATGACGCCTACTTCGTGCATGCGGACAAGCGTGCCGTGTTCACTCATCCCATGCCGGAGAACTACGACGGCACCCAGCGCGACTGGTTCAAGCAGGCCGTGCGGGAAGGCCGTCCGGGCGTCACGCCGGCCTACGTGGACGCCAGCACGGGTGAGCTGACGATCAGCTTTGTCGATCCGGTCGGGGCCTCGGGCGCGATCACGGCCGTCGTCGGCACCGATGTGCGGCTGGCGGCCATGTCCAGGAAAGTGGCGGCCATACGCCCCCAGGAAAAGAGCTTCGCCTTTCTGATGGACGGCGAAGGCCGTCTGCTGGCCTACGCCAGGCCCGAGCTGGCGCTCAAGCCCGCTTCGGCGATTGCACCGGAGCTCGATGCGGCCCTGATCAAGCGCCTGGCCGAGCAGGGCGGACGTGCCGACCTGGTGCTCGATGGAGAGCCGCAGATGGTCTATGCCGCCAAGGTGGAGGGCACGCCCTGGACGCTGGCCGTGGTGATCGACCGCGCACAGGCCACGCATTCCGTAAGCGCGCTGCTGCAGGTGGCCGCCTTCATCACCGCGCTTTCCGTGCTGGGTACGGCCGTGCTGTTGACCGTGGTGCTGCGCCGGATGCTCATGCGCCTGGCCGTGGCGCGCGATGCCTTGCAGGACATTGCTTCCGGCGAGGGCGATCTGACCCGCCGCCTCACGGCGGCAGGCCGGGACGAACTGGCGCAGATCGGCCAGTCCTTCAATCAGTTCGTGGACAAGATCGCCACGGTGCTGCTGCGCATTCGCGAATCGTCGGAATCGGTGCGCATGGCGTCGGCCGAGATCGCGGGCGGCAACCAGGACCTGTCGTCACGCACCGAGCAGCAGGCCAGCTCGCTGGAGCAGACGGCAGCCGCCATGGAGCAGATCACGGCAACCGTGCAGCAAAACGCGGCCAATGCCCGCCAGGCCAGCGAGCTGGCCACCAGCGCCTCGCAGATCGCCACGCAGGGCGGTGAGGCCGTGGGCCAGGTGGTGCAGACCATGGGTGGCATCGAGGCGTCGGCACGCAAGATCGAAAGCATCATCGGCGTGATCGACTCCATCGCCTTCCAGACCAACATCCTCGCGCTCAATGCTGCCGTCGAAGCGGCCCGTGCCGGCGAGCAGGGCCGTGGCTTTGCGGTGGTCGCCAGCGAGGTGCGCACGCTGGCCCAGCGCAGCGCCACGGCGGCGCGGGAGATCAAGGCGCTGATCGACGATTCCGTGGGCCAGATCGACACGGGCAGCCGGCTGGTGCGCAATGCGGGCACCACCATCGACCAGGCCGTGGACGGCGTGCGCAAGCTCAGCACGCTGGTGGCCGAGATCAGCAACGCCAGCCAGGAGCAAAGCCGTGGCATTGCCGAGGTGGGTAGCGCCATTGGACAGATGGACCAGGTCACGCAGCAGAACGCCGCCCTGGTGGAAGAGGTCACGGCGGCTGCGCAATCGCTGCAGCAACAGGCCGTGCAGCTGGCCCAGGCCGTGGCGGGCTTCAAGCTCGACGAAGGAAACGGCGCCCGCCGCCTGCGCTGAGCGCGGGCAAAACGCCGAGGCGGCGCCTGGTGTCAGGCCGCCTTGGCGCCCCTGGAATGCTCGCACGCAAAGGCCGGTGTACCGGCCTCGTCCGGCCGCTCGCCCGCCACGAAATACCGGTCCCGGCCGCTGGCCTTGGCCTGGTACAGCGCCGTGTCGGCCGTGCGCAGCAAGGCGCTCAAACCCAGCGGAGGCTGGGCCATGTTCGTGCAGGCGATGCCAATGCTCAGCGTGGGGCAGATGGTTGCGCCATCGCTTGTCTCGATGCGGATTTCGCGCGTGGCTTCGCACAGCCGCTGGGCCACGGCGCTGGCCGTGGCGCAGTCGGCGCCAGGCAGCAGCACGGCGAATTCCTCGCCGCCCAGGCGGCCTATGAGTTCATGCGGGCGCAGCGCCTGCGACAGGCGGGCCGAGACTTCCTGCAGCACCCGGTCGCCAGCGGCATGGCCGTGGCGGTCGTTGGTGTGCTTGAAGTGATCCAGGTCCAGCATCAGCATGGCGCCCGACTGGTGCTCGCGCTGCAGGCGCTCCAGCGTGCGCTGAGCGCGCTCCAGAAAGCTGGTGCGTGCCAGCAGGCCGGTCAGCGCATCGTGGTTCACTGCATGGCGCAGTTTGCTGAGCATGTCCTTGAAGGCCATGAGCGTGCAGGCCACGGCCAGCGGGCCTATGGACAGCATGGCCAGGCCCAGGCGGAACGAGAACGTGGTCTCCAGTTCGGAACTGGGCGAGGTGAGCAGTACATCTGAAAATGTGGCCAGCTTGATGGCACAGCTGGCGAGGTTGAGCAGGGCGACCACGAACAGCCGGTAGCGCATGGCACACAGCAGCATGGCCGGCATGCTCAGGGACAGCGCGCCCGGCCCGCCCAGGTAGATGGCAATGGCCTCGGAGATCACCAGGGCCAACAGCGGCAGCAGGGCCTGCACGATCTGCCTGAACGGCTGGCCACGCCAGGACAGCGGCTCCAGGCTTGCGGGAAAGCTCAACAGAACGGGCAGCAACAGGGTCATGTGCATCAGCTCGCTGCTGAACCACATGGCCATCATGGGCTGCCAGGGCCAATGCATCAGCTGGTGCATGCTCACCGAGCCCAGCACGGCGCCGACCACGCTCACAAGCAGGCTGCACATCACCAGGTGCAGCACCGATGAGGGGGAGCGCATCTGCCGCACCCGCAGCGGCAGGCGCCGCATCATCACCCAGCCGCAAGCCACGGCTGCCAGATCGGCGAAAGTCAGCCACAGGGTCTGGTCAAGCGGGCTGCCCGACAACCATTCGGCCAACGCCATGGCCACGGCGGCCGCCGTCCAGCAGTGTCTATGGCTGTAGGCGGGGCTGCGCAGCATCCAGCCCAGGAGCAGGGCGTTGGACAGCCACAGAGATGACAGATGCCCCGGAGAGCGCAGGCCCAGCGCCACGGCCGAGCACAGAAACAGCACCCCGCCCAGCACAAAGCTGTCCCGCCAGGGCGTTGCAGCTTGTGAAATCCACGGATCTCCAGATACGGCGCGATATGACATATGTCTCCCCTGTGGAGACTGAATGGAGGCACCGGACACTGCGCGCGTTCGTCGGGCATGCCGGGCATGCCCTTGTCATGGGGAACGAGCGGTCCGGCGGGCAGCGGGAAATCGGAAAACCCTCCTTTGGCGTGCTGCGGCAAGCCGCGTAACTGCGGGCAGGCCATGCGTCGGAAGCCGACGGATGCGGGTAACTTGAGTTCACAAAATTTACGCCTGCGGGGCCAATCTAGCGGAAATGCATGTATTTGCAAGTACTGATCCATCATGCGTGCTGCGCCTTCCCAAGCGGTTTGCCGTGTTCCATCGAGCCCGGCCAATACCGCCGCAGGCGGCAGCCCTGCCCGCGGAGCAGCGTCGCCAAAGGAAGGATGGGATGCATGCTAAGTATTTATGCGAGGTCCCAGCCGGGTGACATGCAGCGGCGGAGCATCGGGGTGTGTCGGGGGATTTGTAATTAGTTACTTTTGTTTCTGATAGCCATTACTCTTGCCTGGTGGTGCCCATGTGCCGTCGCTGCTGGGCGATGCGGGATGGGGATGCATTCCAGATGCGGCGGTATCGGATGAAACGAGGATCTTGTTGATGAAAGCGACGATTTGCAGCGCATAGAATTGCCGGATTGGTGGATATTTCTGCCGAAATGTTGAACACGTCCGAGCCGCCGCCATAGGCTCTTGCCGTTGACGTCCAGGGAGCTGCATGGAATACCGTCTTGATGAAACCGACCGCCAACTGCTGCGCCTGCTGCAGACCAATGCGCGGGCTTCCACCGCGCATCTGGCCCGGCAGATGAATCTGGCGCGCACGACGGTGGTGGCCCGCATTGCCCGGCTGGAGCAGGAAGGCGTGATCGCCGGATACGGCGTTCGCCTGGGTGCGCGCGTGGAGCAGTCTGCGGTGCGCGCGTACTGCGGCATTCGCGTGCAGCCCAAGACGGCCACTTCAGTAATGCAGGCACTCAACCGTTTCACCGAGGTCGAGGAGGTCTCCGCCGTCAGCGGCCAGTACGACTACATGGTGTTCGTGCGCTGCGAGAGCAACGAAAAGCTCGACGCGCTGCTGGACCGCATAGGCCTGATCGACGGCATACAGCAGACCTATACCTCGGTGGTGCTCAGCCGCAAGATCGACCGGCGCATGACGGCGGCGCTGAGCCAGCTGGCTGAATCTGCCGCCTGAGTCTTCTGCCCGTGCCGGCCGATGGAGAGCCGGGTGGCTGTCCGCATCGACTGTCGGGCATCAGACATTTCCTAGTGAAACTGCCGGGTAGGCAGTGCCTTGCCTCGCTCCTATGCTGATGCGGGCCCCGTGGCAGACCGGGGCCTTTGTGTACGCATAACACCAGGAGACAAAGCATGCACCCAGCGCTTCGCAGTGGATGGAAACCCTTGTCATTGATAGCCCTGGCCGCCTTGGCGGCCTGCGGCGGTTCGGGAGACGGCTCCGGCAGCAAGTACAGCGCAGAGATCCGCCGCACGGAGATGGGCATTCCGCACATCAAGGCCAAGGACTGGACGGGCCTGGGCTACGGTGCGGGCTATGCCCAGGCGCAGGACAACCTGTGCACCATGGCCGACTCCTTCCTGACCTACCGCGGGGAGCGTTCGCGCCACTTCGGCGGCGATGCCCAGGCCGTCTATGACAGCACCATCGACCGGCCGCGCAACATCGATTCGGACTTCTTCTTCCGCCATGTCGTCTCCGATGACGCCGTGGCCGCCATGATCCAGGCCCAGCCCGACAAGCTCAAGCAACTGGTCGATGGCTTCGTGGCCGGCTACAACCGCGTGGTGCGCGAGACCCCGGCCGGGGCCAAGACCAATGCGGCCTGCGCGGGCCAGCCTTGGGTGCAGGCCATCACGGCCCAGGACATCTGGCGGCGCATGTATACGGCCAATCTTGCCGGCGGCTACAGCAATTTCGTGGCCCAGATCGCCAATGCCGTGCCGCCTGCAGCGGCTGCGGCGGCAACGGCCTCGGCCAAGCCGGCGAAGGGCCGGTCGGCCGCGACGCAGCTGGCCGCGCTCAAGCCGGGCCAGGTGGTGGCGCCATCATTGCAGGTGGGCGGCACCACGGGCATAGGCAGCAACATGTACGGCTTCGGCCAGCAGGCTACGGGCGGCAGCAGCGTGCTGTTCGGCAATCCGCACTGGTACTGGAAGGGGCCGGACCGCTTCTACCAATCGCAGCTCACGATTCCGGGCGAGATCGACGTCAGTGGCGCCAGCTTTCTGGGCATCCCGATGGTGCTGATCGGCTTCAACAACGACGTGGTCTGGAGCCACACCGTGTCCACGGCGCGGCGCTTCGGCCTGTTCATGTACCAGCTGGCCCCCAATGATCCGACCCGCTATGTGCGCGACGGCAAGACCGAGGCCATGCAGGCCAGCAGGATCACGGTGAGCGTGCGCAATGCCTCCGGCGGGCAGGACCAGGTCACGCGCACGCTGTACAAGACCGTTCACGGCCCGGTGGTCAACCTCGGCGCCATGGACCCGGCGCTGGGCTGGACCACGCAGAGCGTGTTCGCCATCCGCGACATCAACGCCTACAACTACCGCACCTTCCGCAACTGGCTGCGCTGGAACCAGGCCAAGTCGCTGGACGAGTTCATCCGCATCCAGAAGGAGGAGTCGGCCATTCCCTGGGTCAACACCGTCGCTGCGGGACGCGGCAACGCCCAGGTCTGGTATGCCGACATAGGCGCCGTGCCCAACGTGCCGCCCTCGCAGTTGCAGGCCTGCGCCACGCCGGCCTCGGCAGCCATCAACGCGGCGCTGCCCCAGGTGCCGGTGCTGGCCGGCGGCAGCAGCCAGTGCGACTGGGGCTCGGATGCGGATTCGGTGCAGGCCGGCGCCATCGGCCCGGCACGCATGCCCAGCCTGCTGCGTGGCGACTACGTGGGCAACATGAACGACAGCTACTGGCTGTCCAATGCCTCGGCACCGCTGACCGGCTATCCGGCCATCTTCGGCTCCACCTCTTCTGCCCAGAGCCTGCGCACGCGCCTGGGCCACACCATGGCGCTGCAGCGGCTGGCGGGCACGGACGGCTATTCGGGCAAGCTGGCCACCAGCGACATCGTTCGCCAGATGGTGCTGGACAGCCGTGTGTACAGCGCGCGTTTCAAGGACGAGGCATTGGCCCAGGTCTGTCCAGGCCCCGTGTCCTCGGCGGGTGAAACGGTGGACGTATCGGCTGCCTGCACGGCGCTGCAGGCCTGGGACGGCACGGGCACGGCGGCATCCAGGGGCTCCCATGTCTGGGACGAGTTCTGGAAGCGCGTGGCCAGCCAGATCAAATCGGCCGACCTGTATGCCGTGCCCTTCGATGCGGCCGACCCCGTCAACACGCCGCGCGGCATCAAGCCCACGGCCAAGGCGGCGCTGCAAAAGGCGTTCGCCGAAGCAGTGAAGGCCGTGCAGGCCAGCGGCTTTGCCATGGATGCGGCGCGTGGCACCGTGCTGTTCTCGCAGCGTGGCGGAGAGAAGACGGCGCTGTATGGCGGATGCGGCGAGGTGGGCTACTTCACCATCACCTGCTCGGAAAACAAGATAGAGCAGGGCGGCTACAGCATGGACGGGCAGCCGCACGGCAACAGCTACATGCAGGTGGTGAGCTTCCCGGCGGCCGGAGTGGAGGCCCATACCTTCCTGACCTTCTCGCTGTCGGACGATCCTGCCTCGGCCCACTATGCGGACTACACCAAGGCCTACGGTGCGCGCCAGTGGCTCAAGCTGCCGTTCACCGACAGCGCCATCCAGGCCAGCCCGGCCTACAAGACGCAGACCGTGAGCGAGTGACATCCGCTGTCCGGCGTGATGCAGTGCCCGCCTGAAGGGGCTGCATCTGGCATGCAATGCAAACGGGGGCCCAGGCCCCCGTTTCGCTTGACTGGTTGCCTGGCTCAATCCACCACGACGCGGGCCTGGCCCGCTTCCATGCGGCCGACGATGGCTGCATCGCCAAAGCCCTGTTCGGCAAACAGCGCAAGCACCTGGTCCGCCACATCGGGCGTGCACGATACGAGCAGGCCGCCCGAGGTCTGCGGATCGGTCAGCAGCGCGCGCTGGGCATCGGTGATGCCGGCGCCCAGCACCACCTGCGTGCCATATGAGGCCCAGTTGCGGCCCGAGGCGCCCGTAATGACGCCCTGCTCGGCAAAGCCCTGCACCGTGGGCAGCACGGGCAGGCTGCGGCTGTCGATGCGCGCCGTCAGGCCCGCGCCGCGTGCCAGTTCCAGGCCGTGGCCCAGCAGGCCGAAGCCCGTCACATCGGTCAGCGCGTGCACGCCGTCCATCTTGCCCAGCGCCGTGCCGGGGCGGTTGAGCAAGGTGGTTGCCTCCACCATGGCGCGGTAGCCGGCTTCGTCCAGCAGGTTCTTCTTGAGCGCGGCCGACAGAATGCCTACGCCCAGCGGCTTGCCCAGGATCAGCACATCGCCGGCCTTGGCGTCGGCGTTGCGTTTCATCTGGCGCGGGTTGACGATGCCGATGCCCACCAGGCCGTAGATGGGCTCGACCGAGTCGATGGAGTGGCCGCCGGCCAGCGGAATGCCGGCATCGCGGCAGACCGACTCGCCGCCTTCCAGGATCTTGGCAATGGTGTCGTGCGGCAGCACATTGATGGGCATGCCCACGATGGCCAGGGCCATCAGCGGCTGGCCGCCCATGGCGTAGATGTCGGACAGCGCATTCGTTGCGGCGATGCGGCCGAAGTCATACGGATCGTCCACGATGGGCATGAAGAAATCCGTGGTCGCCACGATGGCCTGCTCGTCGTTGATGCGGTAGACGGCGGCGTCGTCAGCGGTCTCCGTGCCCACCAGCAGGTCCGGGAAGAACTGCTTGGGCAGCGCGCTCTTGCCGATCAGCTCCGCCAGCAGGCCCGGCGCTATCTTGCAGCCGCAGCCGCCGCCATGGGACAGCGAGGTGAGTCGGGGAGCTTGGGAGGTGTCTGTGGTCATGGAGCAATCCGGCGAACGGGGGCGATCGCAGTAGTGGAAAAAGTGTGCCTGCCGCCAGCGCGGCGGCGCGCCATATTATGGGCGGGCACGGCGTGCGGCCATGGTACAAGCGGGCATGTCCAAGTCTTTCGCTCATGACTGCGCATCCGTGGACTGCGATCCCGAGACGGTGGTCGGCGTGGAGCAGCGCGGCTTCAACGCCTGGCCGGCCCAGCGCACCGTGCTCTGCGGGGACTGGCTGCTGCGCGCCGCGCAGGGCCATACCAAGCGGGCCAACTCCGCCAATGCCCATCAGCCCGGCGCCCGCCTTGGCGCCTTGCTGGCGCAGATCGAAGCCTTCTACCAACGCCAGGGTCTGCTGCCCGTCTTCCGCCTCTCGCCCCTGGCCAGCCCCGAGGCCGATGCACAGCTGGCGCAGGCCGGCTACCTGCTGGCTGATCCTTCGCTCGTGATGCGCGCAGCCTTGGCGGACATGGCGCAGCCGGCGGACGGAAAAGGCTGGACCCTCGCCATGGATGCCCGGCCCGGTGCGGCCTGGCTGCAAGGCTTTGCCGAGGCCGGCGCCGTGCCGCCCCGGCACAGGCAGGCGCATCACCACATGCTGCAGTCCATTGCCTGGCCCGCCGCCTTTGCCACGCTGCGCGTCGGGGGCGAGGTGGCCGGGTTCGGCCTGGCCGTGCTGGAGCGCGGGTGCGTGGGCCTGTATGACATCGTCATCGCACCTGCAATGCGCGGGCGGGGGCTGGGCCGTGCGCTGGTGTGCGGCCTGCTGCACTGGGGACGGACGCAGGGGGCGCAATGGGCCGAGCTGCAGGTGAGAGCTCCCAACCGGGTGGCGCGCGGGCTGTATGAAAGCCTGGGCTTTCATCCGCTCTACGCCTATCACTACCGCCTGCCTGCCGTGGCGCCTTGATGTGCCGCAGCGACTAAGAAAGGATGATGACCCAGCGCGACACTCCGGGTGCTCCGAGGCGGGCGATATGTGAAAAAATGCTTCGATGCGCCGTCGTGGTGCAATGCATGGATTTCCCGTTCAAGGAGCCTTGGTTGGCTGTTCGCATAAATCGCTCACAGCGCTCGCAGCGCTCACTTCTCCCATCCCGCAGGTGGTGCATGGGTGGCAGGATCAAGGGCCTGCCGCCCGCCTGGGCCTGGGTGGCCGTGTGCCTGCTGGCGCTGCAAACGGGTTGGGTGGGGCTGGTGGGGCAGGCGCATGCCGAACCATCGGCCGACGAGCATGAGCTGGGCGTGACACGCACAGTCTTAGGCATCTTGGGCTACACGCGCTGGCCCACGGAAAGCGCGGTGCTGCGGCTGTGCGTGGTGGGCTCCACCGAATATGCCGATGATCTGCTCAATGGTGCCCCGCAGACCGTGGGCAGCCAGCGGCTGGAAGTCCGGCGCGTCGTGCTTTCCGATGCGCGCATCCTGGCCGAATGCGAAGGCATCTATGCCGGCCAGCTCGATGAATCGGCCTGGCGCAAGCTCATGGAGCAACTGGCCGGACGGCCGCTGCTGACCATCAGCGAGCGGGGCGAGCTGTGCCGCATCGGCGCCATGTTCTGCCTGCGCCGCCGTGGCGAGGGCGCGGGCTTCGAGGTCAGCCTCGACTCCGTGGCACGCAGCGGCCTGCGCGTCAATCCCAAGGTGCTGCAGCTTGCGCGCCACAGGACGTTGCCATGAAGTTGTTCCTGTCCGGCAGCGCCTCCCTGCGCAACGTGATCCGCCGCGCGCACATGCGCATGGCGGCGGTGGCCATTGCGCTGGCGGGCGCGCTGCTGCTCATCGTCGGCGTGGCCACCCTGCGTCTTTACCTGTCCAACAACCTGCATCTGGTGGCACGTTCGCTGGCCTATACGGTCGAGGCATCGCTGGTCTTCGGTGACCGTGACGAGGCTGCCCGCGTGCTGGACCAATTGCTGCGCGGCGAAGGCGTGGCCCATGCCGAGGTTTTCGATGCCGAGCAGCGCCCGTTCGTGCAGTGGTCGGGCCATGGCGGCTCGGCGCTGTCCAGCGTGGGTGAACTGCTGGCCATAGGCATAGGCCTGCCGCGCGCCGAGGCCGATGTGCGCCAGGATGGCCGCCTGGTCGGGAGCGTGCAGCTGTCCAGCGATGGCGTGGGCCTGGTCCGCTTTCTGGGCGCAGGCTTCATCGTGCTGGTGCTGTGCGTGGGCGTGAGCGGCTATGTGGGGCTGCGCCAATCGCGCCGCATGCTGCGCGACATTGCCGAACCGCTGCAGCAGTTGGCGCGCGTGGCGCACGCCGTGCGCCATGACCGCTCCATGGACCAGCGCGTGCCGCTGGCGCGCATTGCCGAACTGCGCGAGTTGGGAGACAACTTCAATGCCCTGCTGGCCGAGCTGCAGACACGCCACGAGCGGCTGCAGCAGCAAAACTCGGCCCTGGAGCGCCAAGCTTCGCGAGACAGCCTCACGGGGCTGGCCAACCGCCTGCATTTCGAGCAGCGCCTGCAGCAGGCGCTGGACAATGCGGCCGAAACCGGGCAGAAGCTGGCCGTGCTGTTTCTGGACAACGACCGCTTCAAGCAGGTCAACGACGCGTACGGCCATGCTGTGGGCGATGTGCTGCTCAAGGCCGTAGGCGCAAGACTGCGCTCGCAGGTGCGCGAGAGCGATCTGGTCGCGCGGCTGGGTGGCGATGAGTTCGCCATCCTGCTCTATCCCGTGGGCGGAGGCGGCGATGCGCAGATGGTGCGGGACAAGATAGAGGCCGCCATGCATGAGCCTTTGGTGGTCAGCGAAGGCGTGGTGCTGCAGCCTTCGGTCAGTGCGGGCGTGGCCCTTTTTCCCAAGCATGGCCAGAGCATGGAGACGCTGATGCGCCATGCCGACCAGGCCATGTACCAGGCCAAGGCCATGCGCCAGGCCGAACGAGTCACAGGAGGATGACATGTTGAAACGACGGAGCTGGACCCGGATGTGCGGCGCAGGTGCGGCCGCTGTGCTGGCCCTTGCGCTGGCGGGCTGCAAGGCGGCGCCCGAGGCGCCGCCCACGCCGCAGGGCCTGACCGAGCAGCAGCAGCAAGTGCTGCGCAGCCAGGGCTTTGCACAGGCGGAGCAGGGCTGGGAGCTGCAGATGTCGGGCAAGCTGCTGTTCGGCTTTGACTCGGCCGAAGTCGGCGCCCAGGCGCGCACCAAGGTGCTGGAGCTGGGGCGGGCGCTCAAGGGCGTGGGCATAGAGCGGCTGCGCGTGGAAGGCCATACGGACGATCGCGGCAGCGATGCCTACAACATGCGCCTGTCGCTGCGCCGCGCCGAAGCCGTGGCCGATGTGCTTGCCGAAGCCGGCCTGGCGCGCCAGGATATCGAGGTCAAGGGCCTGGGCCGCGCCATGCCCGTGGTGCCCAGCGATGCGGCGGAGAACCGCCGCGTGGCCATCGTCGTGCCCTTGCAATAGCCGTAACCTGGCTGGAATCAGAGTCGGGGGATTGGCGGAAAGCAGCAGGAGTCGAACCTACCCAGGAGCGGCTGACGCCCCTGACCGGGTTTGAAGCCCGGGCGCACCACCGGGTGCGTATGCTTTCCTTCTGGATTGAAGCTCCCCCTGAGCGGCTTACGCCGCTTCCCCCTCTCTACCCGCTTCGCGGGGGAGGGGGACGACACCCTTGCTGCGGGGCGGCCCTTGCTCGGTGTCTCTCGCCCTGGGCCGCGCCGGTTGCTGGCGCCGTAGCGAAGCAAAGCTGGCCATTGTAGCGGCCCCTTGCCTCAAATTCTTGCTTTGGCGCCAGTGGTCCACTGCACATCGGGGCGCAGCAGGTGGGCGTCGCGCAGGCGGCGGGTGTAGCCGATGCGGTCGAAGAATTCGAGGATCTGGATGGCGCGCTTGCGGCCCAGGCCTGTGGCATCGCGAAAGGCGTGGGCCTGGATTTCGCCGTTGGGGGTGGCGGCGGCCAGTTCGCGCACCAGGGCGGCGAGTTCGTCCGTGCGGGCGGCGGAGTAGAACAGGTCCTTGGTCACCTGAAACAGCAGTCCCTGGCGCGCGAGTTTGCGCAGCAGCTGGCGCACGGTTTCCTCGCCGATGGCGTTGTCGCGTGCCAGGTCGCGCACCCAGGGCGGGTCGTAGCGGCCGGCTTCGATGGCCGGCAGCAGTTTCTGGGCGATCTGTGTTTCGCTGTCCGACAGCTGCACGCTGTGGCCGGGCAGGTGCAGCCAGGCGCCGCTGGAGGCCAGGCTGCCATCCTGCAGCAGCGTTTGCAGCAGGCCTTTCCACAGCGCGTCATGTCCTGCATGGACCAGGCCGGACAGTGCCATGCGGCGCAGGCGTGCCGCGTTCACACCGGGCTCGTCGGGGTTTTTTTCGTGAAAGCGCGCCATGCTGTCCAGCACCTGGCCGCGCAGCTGCGTCCAGCGTGCGTCACCCAGCAACAGCGTGTCGCCCTCGGCCAGTGGAAGTCGGTGCAGCCGGTGCCCGCCGTTGTCCGTGGCCACGGATGCGCGGCCTGTCAGGCGCATGAGCTGCGACGTGGCAATGCCGTGCGCCGCGCCTTGCACCAGCGCGCTGGCGTCCCCGGTGGCAATCAGCGATTCCAGTGCCTGCAGATAGGCCGTGCGCTCGGGGCTGCGGCGCTTGCGTGCGGGTGCAAAGGGGTCGATGACGCTGCCGCCGGCAATGGTGCGGCTGGCCTGGGCATTGCGCACGATGAGCCGGTCGCCGGGTTGGGCATGTACGGGCATGTCCAGCACCAGTTGGACGATGGCCTGCTCGCCGGGACCCAGCGGCTGGTCCTGCAGCAGGGCCACGTGGGCCGTGCAGCGCGCCGTACCGATGTGCACATGCACAGGCGTCCATTGGGCCAGTGATGGCGCATCGGCCAGCAGTTGCAGGCGCACGTCGATCCGGTCGCTGGCCTGCAGCAGCCGTGCGTCGGCGATCCAGTCGCCGCGCGTGATGGCTTCCTTGGCAATGCCCGACAGGTTGAGCGCGCAGCGCTGTCCGGCCAGGCCCTGTTCGCTGGCCTGGTTCTGGGCATGCAGGCTGCGCACGCGCACCTCGGTGCCCGAGGCCGAATGCACCAGCGTGTCGCCCACCTTCACCTGGCCGCCGAACACGGTGCCCGTGACCACGGTGCCCTGGCCGGGCAGCGTGAAGCTGCGGTCCACGGCCAGGCGGAACAGTCCGTCGCTGGCCCGCGCGGGAATGGACTGGGCGCGCGCCATGAGGTGCTCGCGCAGCTGCGCCACGCCCGCGTCACCGGGCTGGGCGGCGGCGGTGGGAAAGACCGGGGCGCCGGCCAGCGCCGTGGGCGCCAGCAGGGACTCGATCTCGGCACGCACCTGCTGCAGGCGCTCGGGCGTGGCGCGGTCGGCCTTGGTCAGGGCCACGGTGGCTTCGCGCACGCCCAGCAGCTGCAGGATGTCCAGGTGCTCGCGCGTCTGCGGCATGACGCCGTCGTCGGCCGCCACCACCAGCAGGGCGTGGTCTATGCCCACGGCGCCTGCGGCCATGGTGTGCACGAATTTTTCGTGGCCGGGCACGTCGATGATGCCCAGTACCTCGCCATTGGGCAGCGGCGTGTAGGCATAGCCCAGCTCGATGGAGATGCCGCGCGCCTTCTCTTCCTTGAGGCGGTCGGTGTCCACGCCCGTGAGCGCGCGCACCAGGGTGGTCTTGCCGTGGTCGATGTGGCCGGCGGTGCCAATGATCATGCGTTCGTCCTCAGGCGATGTGCAGCAGCGGCAGCTGTTCGGTGAAGGCCGGCTCGTCGGCTGCCTCCAGGCAGCGCAGGTCCAGCCACAGCGCGTCGTCATGCAGCCGGCCGATGACGGGGCGGGGCAGGCCGCGCAGGCCCGCTTCAAGCCGGGTGAGCTGGCGGCCGGCCTGGCGACCGTCGGCCGGATGCAGTCGCAGGCCCCAGCTGGGCAGGTTCTCCACGGGCAGGGCGCCGCTGCCGATCTGGCTGTTCATCTCGGCGGTTTCCACCACATAGCGGCTGCCCAGCGCCTGCTGCACCAGCGGCTGCAGCGCCTGCGCGCGGGCCTGCATGTCGGCCTGGGGGCGCGTGAACAGGCGCAGCGTGGTCAGGCGCTCGGCCAGCTTTTCTGGGTGCAGGTACAGGCGCAGCGTGGGCTCCAGCGCGGCCAGGGTGAGCTTGCTCACGCGCAGCGCGCGCTTGAGCGGGTGTTTCTTGATGCGGGCGATCAGGTCCTTGCGGCCCACGATCAGGCCGGCCTGCGGACCGCCCAGCAGCTTGTCGCCACTGAAGGTGACGATGTCGGCGCCCGACTCGATGGTCTCGCGCACCGTGACCTCGTAGGGCAGGCCCCATTCGCGCAGATCGACCAGGGTGCCGCTGCCCAGGTCCACCACCATCTGCAGGCCGTGTGCATGGGCAATGGCTGCCACCTCGGCGTCGCTCACGGCCTTGGTGAAGCCGGTGATGGCGTAGTTGCTGCAATGCACCTTCATGAGCAGGCCGGTGTGTTCGCCGACAGCGCCTTCGTAGTCGCGCGCATGGGTACGGTTGGTGGTGCCCACCTCGACCAGGGTGGCGCCCGCGCGCGTCATCACGTCGGGGATGCGGAAGGCCCCGCCGATCTCCACCAGCTCGCCGCGCGAGACGATGACCTCGCGCCCGCCCGCCAGCGTGGCCAGGGTCAGCAGCACGGCGGCGGCGTTGTTGTTGACCACGGTGCAGGCCTCGGCGCCCGTGAGTTCGCAGACCAGGGATTCGATCAGGTCGTCGCGGTCGCCACGGCCGCCGTCCTCCAGGTCGTACTCCAGGTTGGCCGGCGCCGTCATGGCGGCCACCACGGCGTCCACGGCCTCCTTCGGCAGCAGGGCGCGGCCCAGGTTGGTGTGCAGCACCGTGCCCGTGAGGTTGAAGACCGTGCGCAGACGGGGTGCAAAGCGCCGCGCCAGGCGAAGGCCGGCCGCCTGGATCACCTCAGTGATGCCGGGCGCGCCTGCATCGGGCTCGCCGGACCGCAGCCGCTCCTGCGCATCGGCCCGCATCTGTGCCAGTGTCTCGCGCACGGCCTGGGTGCAGGCATCGAGGCCGTGGCGCTCGCGCAGCGCGAGCATGTCGGCGCTCAGCAGCACCTTGTCCACGGCAGGCAGGCGCAGCGCGGACGGGGTGGAGGAAGCGGCAGAGGTGGCGGCGGTATCGGTCATGGTGTGCGAAAGGGTCAGGCAGCAGGCGTGGCGGGGTCGATCAGCGCGTCGCCGGCCTCGTCCTGCTCCTCGGCAAAGGCCACGTAGAGCAGGGGATTGGCGCTGGCGCGCTGAAAGCGCGTCTCCTCGCCCATCAGCAGGTCCAGCATCAGCGAGGCCAGGTCGTCGGCCAGGGGCTCGGCCATGGGGTCCTTTTCCTGGTTGACCACCTTGCGGTAGCTGCCGCATTCCTCGCAGGTCTCGGCCAGCACGGTATCGCCGGCGCCATCGATGCCCTGGTACTCGACGCCCTTGGTCGACTCGCAGTGGGAGCACTTGACGCGCACCATGTGCCACTCCGTGCAGCAGGTGCCGCAGTGCAGGTAGCGATGGCCTGCGGCCTTGCCGCCAATGCGCAACACGCTGGCCACGGGCTCGCTGGCGCAGACGGGACAGATCGAGGCGGGATCGGTATAGGGCACGTCGCGTGCGTTCAGGCCGCTGGCGCGCGTGGCAAACACCACCTGCAGCGCAGCCATCACAAAGGGCGCCATGCCCACGTGGCGGGCCGCCACTTCCTTTTGCAGCAGCCGCTGCGCGATCTCGTCACGCCCGGCCGTGTCCAGCGCGCGCAGCTCCTGCAGCAGCGGCTGCAGCGGCGCTGGCAGGCCGTCGGCGCCCGACAGGGCATCGAGCATGCGGTCCAGCACGCCATGCCAGGCGGCATCGATATGGTCGGCGGCAGGCAGCAGCGGCATGGAATGCTCCTGCGCCCGCGCGATCAGCGCCGCATCGGGCTCGGCCAGCGTCAGCTGCCCGGCCGCCTTGGCTTGCGCGTCCACGATCTGCGCCACGAACCGCAGGTAGTCGGCAATCGGATTGCCCTCGGCCAGCTGCCGCAGCCGCGCCGCCCGCTCGACGAACAGCCCCGGCAACTGCGGCAGCAGCACGCGCGGAAAACTGGTGTGGTCCAGCGACTCGATATCGCCGGGTTGAAGAATGCGTTGCATTGGAATGAATCCCAAAAAAACAGCCGCCCGGATCGCTGGGCGGCTGGGTGCTCAGGCTGATGCCTAGTATGACGCCATGTCTGTGAAAACTGGCGCGGCCCAAGGCGAGGGGCACCGAGGAAGGGCCGTCCCGCACCGAGGGTGCCGTCCCCCTCCCTCGCGCAGCGAGTAGAGAGGGGGAAGCGGCGTAAGCCGCTCAGGGGGTGTCAGTCATTATCACCGGTCATCTTGCGATACCACCCCCGGTGGTGCTGCTTGGCCCAGGCCCGTGTCACCGTGCCGTACAGCATGGCGCGGATGGTGCCCCGGGTCCAGATGGCCGCGTACACGTGCATGATGATCAGGCCGATCATCCACACGCCCGCGATGGCGTGCACCACCGAGGCGGCGCGCACCACGTTGACGGGCAGCGTCCACCAGGCGCGCCACATGAGCGCGCCGGTCACGGTGATCGCCAGCATGCCGATGACCAGGCCCCAGAACAGCAGCTTCTGGCCGCCGTTGTACTTGCCCTGCTCGGGCATGTCGTGGTCGTCGCCGTCGATCATCTTGTTGACGTTCTTGAGCCACTCGATGTCGCGCGGCTCCACCACGTTCAGGCGCCAGAAGCGCAGCGCCATGATGATGAAGAACAGCGCCATCACCACCCCGATGTAGGGGTGCAGGATGCGTGTCCACGGCCCGCCGCCGAACAGCTGCGTGAGCGGGAAGAAGGCCGGGTGGAAGAACGCCAGGCCCGACAGCGCCAGCAGGATGAAGCAGATGCCGACCACCCAGTGGTTGGCACGCTCCGATGCGTTGTAGCGCACCAGGTCACGTGGGTTGCGTTTCATCGGCGGGCCTCCTTTTCAGCGGCTTCCTGGTCCTTGCGGTCCATTTCGTCTTCCAGTTCCTTGGACACGTCGTTCGGGCCCTTGGTGATGTAGTGGAACAGGCTGCCGACGGCAGCTGCGCCCAGCGCGGCCATGGCCAATGGCTTGGCCACGCCCTTCCACAGGGACACCATGGGGCTGATCTTCGGGTCGTCGGGCAGGCCCTTGTACAGCGAAGGCTTGTCCGCGTGATGCAGCACGTACATCACATGGGTGCCGCCCACGCCTTGCGGGTCATAGAGGCCGGCCTCGGCATAGCCGCGCCGCTTGAGGTCGCCGATGCGGTGCTCGGCCTGGTCCTTCATCGCCTCCTTGGTGCCAAACATGATGGCGCCCGTGGGGCAGGTCTTGACACAGGCAGGCTCCCGGCCGACGGCCACGCGGTCCGAGCACAGCGTGCACTTGTAGGCCTTGTGGTCCTTCTTGGAGATGCGCGGAATGTTGAACGGGCAGCCCGTGACGCAGTAGCCGCAGCCCACGCACTGGTCCTGCTGGAAGTCCACGATGCCGTTGCTGTACTGCACGATGGCGCCCGGCGAGGGGCAGGCCTTCAGGCAGCCCGGGTCCTCGCAGTGCATGCAGCCGTCCTTGCGGATCAGCCACTCCAGGTTGCCGGTCGCTTCGTTCTCGTACTCGGTAAAGCGCATGACGGTCCACGACTGATCCGTCAGATCGGTCGGGTTGTCATAGACGCCGGCCGCGCAGGTGCCGATTTCGTCGCGCAGGTCGTTCCACTCCATGCAGGCGGTCTGGCAGGCCTTGCACCCGATGCACTTGGAGACATCGATGAGCTTGGCCACCTCGCCGCTGTGCGTTTCGCGCGCACTGGGAGCAGGCGTCGTCGTCGCCGAGCGACGCTTGATATCGAGAGACATGGTTGATGACATCAGCTGCTCCTTAAGCCTTTTCCACCTTCACGAGGAAGGTCTTGGATTCCGGGGTAAGGCTGTTGCCATCGCCCACCGATGCCGTCAGGTTGTTGGCCATGTAGCCCTTGCGGCCCGTCGACGAGAAGCCCCAGTGAATGGGCACGCCCACGTGGTGGATGGTCTTGCCATCGATCTTCATGGGCTTGATGCGCTTGGTCACCACGGCGGCGGCCTTGACGAAGCCGCGCTTGGAGCTGACCTTCACATGCTGGCCCGTCTCGATGCCCAGTTCCTTGGCCAGCGCCTCGCCGATTTCCACGAACTGCTCGGGCTGAACGATGTTGTTCAACTGAACGTGCTTGGTCCAATAGTGGAAGTGCTCGGTCAGGCGGTACGTCGTGCCCACATGCGGGAACTCGCTGGGCGAGCCTGCCGAATCCTTGGCGGAGTCGAAGATGCGGGCGGCCGGGTTGATGACAGCCAGCTTGTTGTCGGGATACATGGGGTTGTATCCCAGCGGGTTGTCGAAGGCCTCGTAGTGGGTGGGGAACGGTCCCTCGTTCATGCCCTTGCGGGCGAAGAAGCGCGCCACGCCCTCGGGGTTCATGATGAACGGATCGGTGGTCTCAGGCGGCATGGTCGGACCCATGTCGGGCACGTCGGCGCCGCCCCAGGCCTTGCCGTTCCAGCGGATCAGCGTGCGCTGAGGATTGAACGGCTGGCCGTTGCGGTCGCACGAGGCACGGTTGTAGAGCACGCGGCGGTTGGCCGGCCAGGCCCAGGCCCAGTTCAGCGTATTGCCTATGCCCGTAGGGTCGCTGTTGTCGCGTCGGGCCATCTGGTTGCCGGACGAGGTCCAGCAGCCAGCCCAGATCCAGCAGCCGCCCATCGTCGTGCCGTCGTCGCGCATCTCGCCGAAGCCGGCGAGCTGCTCGCCTGCCTTGCGGATGAGCTTGGTCGGGTCCTTGGGGTCGAACAGGTCCACCAGCGCGCGGCCGTTGTACTCCTTGGCGATCTCTTCCGAAGTCGGATGATCGGCATGGGCATACGGCCACCACAGCTTGGTGATCGGCTCGGGGAACTTGCCGCCGTCCTTCTCATAGGCCTGCTTCAGGCGCAGGTGCAGGGCCGACATGATGGCGATGTCGGTCTTGGCTTCGCCCGGGGGCTCGGCCGCCTTCCAGTGCCACTGCAGCACGCGCGAGGAACTGACGACGGCGCCGTCTTCCTCGGCAAAGCAGGTCGTGGGCAGGCGGAACACCTCGGTCTGGATGGATGCCGAATCCACGTCGTTGAACTCGCCGTGGTTCTTCCAGAACTCCGACGTTTCGGTGACCAGCGGGTCCATGATCACCAGGAACTTCAGCTTCTTGAGGCCTTCGCGCACATTGTTGCTGTTCGCAAGAGCCGCCAGCGGGTTGAAGCCCTGGGCGATGTAGCCGTTGATCTTGCCCTGCGCCATCATGTCGAACACCTGCAGCATGTCGTACTGCTTGTCCAGCTTGGGCAGGTAGTTGAAGGCCCAGTTGTTCTCGGCCGTGGCCGCCGGTCCCCACCAGGCCTTCATCAGGCTCACGTGGAACTTGGGCGTGTTCGACCAGTAGTTCATCTGGCCCGGGCGCATGGCCTTGGGCGTGCGCGCGTCGATGTACTTCTGGTAGTCCTGCTCGCCTTCGTTGGGCAGCGTCAGATAGCCTGGCAGCGAAGCCGACAGAATCCCCAGGTCCGTCAGGCCCTGGATGTTGGAGTGCCCGCGCAGCGCATTCATGCCGCCGCCGGCCACGCCGATGTTGCCCAGCAGAAGCTGCACCATGGCGCCCGTGCGCAGGATCTGCGCACCCGTGGTGTGCTGTGTCCAGCCCAGTGCGTACAGGATGGTTGCGGCGCGGCCCGGCACTGCCGTCGAGGCCAGCTTCTCGCACACATGCAGGAATTTTTCCTTGGGCGTGCCGCAGGCGCTCTCCACCTTCTCGGGCGTATAGCTGGCGTAGTGGCGCTTGAGCCATTGGTACACGCAGCGCGGATGCTGCAGGCTGGCGTCCACCTTCACGTAGCCATCGGCGTCGAGTTCATAGTCCCAGCTGGACTTGTCGTACTTGCGGGTCTGCGGGTCGTAGCCCGAGAAGATGCCCTCGTCGAACGCAAACTCCTCCTTCACGATGTACGAGAAGTCGGTGTAGTTCCTCACGTACTCGTGATGGATCTTGTCGTTCGTCAGCAGATAGTTGATCACGCCACCCAGGAACACGATGTCCGAGCCCGACCGGATGGGGGCGTAGAAATCGGCCACGGAGGCGGAGCGGTTGAAGCGCGGATCGACCACCATGAAGTGCGCACCGTTGTGCTCCTTCGCTTCGGTCACCCACTTGAAACCGCAGGGATGTGCTTCAGCGGCATTGCCGCCCATGATCAGGATAACGTCCGCGTTCTTGATGTCGACCCAATGGTTCGTCATCGCTCCACGGCCAAACGTCGGGGCAAGACCTGCCACCGTCGGGCCGTGTCAGACACGTGCTTGGTTATCGAGTGCGAGCAGGCCCCAGGAGCGGGCCACCTTGTGTGTGACGTAGCCGGCTTCGTTGCTGGAGGCCGAGGCGGCCAGCATGCCGGTGGTCAGCCAGCGGTTCACCGTCTGGCCCTTGTCGTTTTGCTCGACGAAGTTCGCGTCGCGGTCGTCCTTGAGCAGCTTGGTGATGCGGGTCAGCGCCTCATCCCAGGACATGCGCTTCCACTCGGTGGAGCCGGGCGCGCGGTACTCGGGATACTTCAGGCGGTGCGGGCTGTGGACGAAGTCCAGCAGCGATGCGCCCTTGGGGCACAGCGTTCCGCGGTTGACGGGGTGGTCGGGATCTCCCTCGACGTGGATCACCGACAGCTTGGCGTTCTTGACGCCATCGCTCAGCGAATACATCAGGATGCCGCAGCCTACCGAACAGTAGGTGCAGGTCTGGCGGGTGACCGTGGTGGCGGCCAGCTTGAACTGGCGCACTTCAGCCAGGGCGGCCGTGGGCGAGAAACCCATCAACGCCAGGCTGGATCCGGCCAGAGTCGAACCAGTCACTTTCATGAACTGGCGTCTGGAGAATTGGACCATGTGGGGTACCTTCTAATAGAAATTGACGCTTGTAAGCAAATTCTACGAGTGCACCCCGAAAACAATCCGGGAAATAACCCTTAATCCCGAGTCGGCCTGTGCGGCATTCATGCGCGGCCTCCCCGCTGCACCTTGCTGCGCGGGGCTTGCCGGTCTGGTGTCCGGCCGATTCATCAGTTGAATTGATTATCTGGTTTGAAGGCTTCGGATATTTTGTTTTATATCAATCCGGTATTCATTGGCTGGCTGAATGGCATCGATCAATCCAGTCTATTGGGTGAATGCGAACCATTTGCGTCGATTGAATTGCCGAATGGGGTTTTTGGCCTCCCCCGGGAGCGGAGGCCGGGGTGGATCAGCGTGCCGGCGGGCCCGGATCGCGCGGGGCATGCTTGAGGCCCAGATCATCCGACGTCTGATATTCAGCATGCGCCAAACCCGTCTTGTTCACCGATGGGTTCACCGTTTGGGCCATTTGGCGGCGCCTTTCCTCATCCTGCAGCTGCATGCGCGTGAACATGTCCCAGATTGCCATGAACAGCGCCGCGATCACGGGTCCTATCACAAAACCCGTCAGTCCGAAGAGAGCCATGCCGCCCAGTGTCGAGATCAGCACGATGTAGTCGGGCATCTTGGTGTCCTTGCCCACCAGCAGCGGGCGCAGCACGTTGTCCACCAGTCCGATCACCAGCACGCCGTAGGCGATCAGGATCAGGCCCTTGCCCATGTCACCGGTGGCCAGGAAGTAGATGGCCACCGGTGCCCAGATCAGGCCGGCGCCCACAGCGGGCAGCAGCGACAGGAACGCCATCACCACGCCCCACAGCACGGGTCCCTGGATGCCCAGAATCCAGAAGATCAGCCCGCCCAGCGCGCCCTGGGCGGCCGCCACGGCCAGGTTGCCCTTGACGGTGGCGCGGATCACGGTGGTGAACTTGCTCGACAGCTCGGCCTTGTGGTCGGACTGCAGCGGGATGGCCATGCGGATGCGCTGTGTCAGGTCGCGGCCGTCACGCAGCAGGAAGAACAGCAGGTACAGCATCACGCAGAAGCCGACCAGAAACCCGAAGGTGTTCTGGCCTATGCCCAGCGCCTTGGTGGCGGCCAGCTTGGAGGCCTGCATGGCGATGCTGGACAGCTTGTCCTGCAGCTCGGCCAGTGAACCCAGGTGCAACCGCTCCAGCCAGGGTGTGACCCAGGAGGGCAGGGCGTCCATGATCTGTTGCACATAGGTGCCTGCATCCAGGTTGCCGCTGTTGACGCGCTCATAGATCAACGAGGCCTCGCGCACCAGCGAGGCGCCGATCAGCGCCAGCGGCAGGATGGCCACCACCAGGCACAGCAGCAGGGTGGACAGGGCGGCAAGGTTGGTGCGCCGTGGCATGCGCGCCAGCAGGCGCCGGTGCAGCGGCGAAAACAGGATGGCCAGGGCGACGCCCCAGAAGATGGCCCCCATGAACTCCCAGAGCACGGCACCGAAGCCTATGGTTGCCGCAATCAGCAGCAGCATGAAAGTGCGTTTGTGTAGGGGCAGCAGGTTCATCTGGCGGTCCGTTCGGAAGATGCGCCAATGTACGCGACTGCGGGAACTCCCGGAGAGTTCAAGTAATCACTTGGTAACTGCCCTGCTGCGATGTTTGAACGGTGGCACAATGGCGGTCGCAACCAGGCCCTTCCCCAGCCACAGTCGCATCCGCCAATCGGTACAGCCGTGTCGCGGAAGGTTCCACAAACCAGCTAATGCCTCCCTCAGGGAGGCTGAGGTCAGCGCAATATGAGCGATCAGACGTCGGTCTACCAAGCCTACCAAGGCAATACCTACCTCTTCGGCGGCAATGCCCCCTACGTCGAAGAAATGTACGAAAACTACCTGGCCAATCCCGGTAGCGTGCCGGATTCCTGGCGCGAGTACTTTGATGCACTGCAACATGTGCCCGCAGTCGATGGCACCGACGCCAAGGACGTTCCGCACCAGCCCGTCATCAACGCTTTCGCCGAGCGCGCCAAGCAAGGCGGCACCAAGGTGGTCGTGGCCTCCGGCGCCGACTCCGAGCTGGGCCGCAAGCGCACCGCCGTCCAGCAACTGATCGCCGCCTACCGCAATGTCGGCGCACGCTGGGCCGATCTGGACCCCCTCAAGCGCACCGAGCGCCCCGAAATTCCCGAGCTGGAGCCGTCGTTCTACGGCTTCACCGATGCCGACCAGGAAACGGTGTTCAACACGAGCAACACCTTCTTCGGCAAGGAAAGCATGTCCCTGCGCGAGCTGATGAACGCTCTGCGCGAAACCTACTGCGGCACCATCGGCTCCGAGTACATGTATGCCACGGACCAGACGCAAAAGCGCTGGTGGCAGCAAAAGCTGGAAACCAGCCGTACCAAGCCCAGCTTTGATGCCAGCCGGAAAAAGCGCATCCTCGACCGCCTGACGGCTGCCGAAGGCCTGGAACGCTACCTGCACACCAAGTACGTCGGCCAAAAGCGCTTCTCGCTGGAAGGTGGCGAGAGCTTCATCGTCGCCATGGACGAGCTCATCAACGCTGCCGGCCAGAAGGGCGTGCAGGAAGTCGTGATCGGCATGGCCCACCGCGGCCGCCTGAACGTGCTGGTCAACACCCTGGGCAAGATGCCCAAGGACCTGTTCGCCGAGTTCGACCACACCGCCCCCGAGGACCTGCCCGCCGGTGACGTGAAGTACCACCAGGGCTTCAGCTCCGACGTGTCCACCGCAGGCGGCCCCGTCCACCTGTCGCTGGCCTTCAACCCCTCGCACCTGGAAATCGTCAACCCCGTGGTCGAAGGCTCGGTGCGCTCGCGCATGGACCGCCGCGACGACCCGCACGGCAAGCAGGTGCTGCCCGTGCTGGTGCACGGCGATGCAGCCTTCGCCGGCCAGGGCGTGAACCAGGAAACCCTGGCGCTGGCCCAGACCCGTGGCTACACCACGGGCGGCACGGTGCACATCATCATCAACAACCAGATCGGCTTCACCACCTCCGATCCGCGCGACACCCGCTCCACGCTGTACTGCACCGACATCGTCAAGATGATCGAGTCGCCCGTGCTGCACGTCAACGGCGATGATCCGGAAGCCGTGGCGCTGGCCGTGCAGCTGGCCCTGGAGTTCCGCATGGAATTCTCCAAGGACGTGGTCGTGGACATCGTCTGCTTCCGTAAGCTGGGCCACAACGAGCAGGACACCCCCGCGCTGACCCAGCCGCTGATGTACAAGAAGATCGGCGCCCACCCCGGCACCCGCAAGCTGTACGCCGACAAGCTGGCCGCACAGGGCCTGGGCGAATCGCTGGGCGACGACATGGCCAAGGCCTACCGCGCCGCCATGGACGAAGGCCGCCACACCGTGGACCCGGTGCTGACCAACTTCAAGAGCAAGTACGCCGTGGACTGGAGCCCGTTCCTGGGCAAGACCTGGACGGACGCCGGCGACACCGCCATCCCGCTGACGGAATGGAAGCGCCTGGCCGAACGCATCACCACCATCCCCGAGACCGTGACGCCGCACGCGCTGGTCAAGAAGGTCTATGACGACCGCGCAGCCATGGGCCGCGGCGAAGTCAACGTGGACTGGGGCATGGGCGAGCACATGGCCTTCGCATCGCTGGTCGCATCGGGCTACCCCGTGCGCCTGTCGGGCGAGGACTGCGGCCGCGGCACCTTCACGCACCGCCACTCGGTCATCCATGACCAAAAGCGCGAGAAGTGGAGCGAAGGCACCTA
Organism: Delftia sp. CH05; assembly: GCF_009827015.1. Lineage (NCBI taxonomy): Bacteria > Pseudomonadati > Pseudomonadota > Betaproteobacteria > Burkholderiales > Comamonadaceae > Delftia > Delftia sp. CH05. The sequence goes on from NZ_WUMG01000009.1 coordinate 35,306, forward strand.
CATCCCGCTGCAGAACGTGGCCGACAGCCAGGCTCCGTTCACCGTCATCGACTCCATCCTGTCCGAAGAAGCCGTGCTGGGCTTCGAGTACGGCTATGCGTCGAACGACCCCAACACCCTGGTGATCTGGGAAGCCCAGTTCGGCGACTTCGCCAACGGCGCCCAGGTCGTGATCGACCAGTTCATCGCCTCCGGTGAAGTCAAGTGGGGCCGCATCAACGGCCTGACGCTGATGCTGCCGCACGGCTACGAAGGCCAGGGCCCCGAGCACAGCTCGGCGCGCCTGGAGCGCTTCATGCAGCTGGCCGCCGACGCCAACATGCAGATCGTGCAGCCGACCACGGCCAGCCAGATCTTCCACGTGCTGCGCCGCCAGATGGTGCGCCCGCTGCGCAAGCCGCTGGTCATCATGACCCCCAAGTCGCTGCTGCGCAACAAGGACGCCACCTCGCCGCTGTCCGAGTTCACCAGCGGCGGTTTCCAGACCGTGATCCCCGAGCAGGACGAAGCCGTCGTGAAGAACGCGGCCAAGGTCAAGCGCGTGATCGCATGCTCCGGCAAGGTCTACTACGACCTGGTCAAGAAGCGCACCGAGAAGGAAAGCAAGGACGTCGCCATCATCCGCGTCGAGCAGCTGTACCCCTTCCCGCACAAGGCTTTCGCCGCTGAACTGAAGAAGTTCGGCAACGCCACCGACATCGTCTGGTGCCAGGACGAGCCGCAGAACCAGGGCGCCTGGTTCTTCGTGCAGCACTACATCCACGAGAACATGCTCGATGGCCAGAAGCTGGGCTACTCCGGCCGCGCTGCCTCGGCATCGCCCGCCGTGGGTTACGCCCACCTGCACCAGGAGCAGCAAAAGGCCCTGGTGGAAGGCGCGTTCTCCAAGCTCAAGGGTTTTGTCCTGAACAAGTAAGGCAGCCCCCACCCGCTACGTATCAGTACAGAACACTTTTGGAAAGAATCACAAATGGCTATCGTTGAAGTCAAAGTTCCCCAGCTGTCCGAGTCCATCGCTGAGGCCACCATGCTGACCTGGAAGAAGAAGGCCGGCGAAGCGGTTGCAGTCGATGAGATCCTCATCGAGATCGAAACCGACAAGGTCGTGCTCGAAGTGCCCGCGCCCGCCGCTGGCGTGCTGGCCGAGATCGTGCAAGGTGACGGCGCCACCGTGGTGGCCGAGCAGCTGATCGCCAAGATCGACACCGAAGGCGTGGCCGGTGTGGCCGCTGCCGCTCCTGCAGCCGCCCCCGCCGCTGCAGCCGCTCCCGCTGCAGCGCCCGCAGCCGCGGCCGCCACCGGTGGCAGCAAGGGTGATGTCGCCATGCCCGCCGCTGCCAAGCTGCTGGCCGAAAACAACCTGTCGGCCGCCGGCGTGGCTGGCTCCGGCAAGGATGGCCGCGTGACCAAGGGTGACGCGCTGGCCGCCATCAAGGGCGGCGTGCAGTCCACCGCTGCCGTCATTCCCACCGGCGTGCCCACCAAGGCGCTGCCCCAGGTGTCGGCTCCGTCCGCCAAGGAAGACCTCAGCGGCCGTCCCGAGCAGCGCGTGCCCATGAGCCGCCTGCGTGCCCGCGTGGCCGAGCGTCTGCTGCAGTCGCAGTCCACCAACGCCATCCTGACCACGTTCAATGAAGTGAACATGGCCCCGGTGATGGATCTGCGCAAGAAGTTCCAGGACGCCTTCACCAAGGAACACGGCACCAAGCTGGGCTTCATGTCCTTCTTCGTCAAGGCGGCCGTGCACGCCCTGAAGAAGTACCCGGTGCTCAACGCATCCGTGGACGGCAACGACATCGTCTACCACGGCTACTTCGACATCGGTATCGCCGTGGGTTCGCCCCGTGGCCTGGTGGTGCCCATCCTGCGCAATGCAGACCAGATGAGCTTCGCCGACATCGAAAAGAAGATTGCCGAATTCGGCAAGAAGGCTGCCGAAGGCAAGCTGGGCATTGAAGAAATGACCGGCGGCACCTTCTCCATCTCCAATGGCGGCACCTTCGGCTCGATGATGTCCACCCCCATCATCAACCCGCCCCAGTCGGCCATCCTGGGCGTGCACGCCACCAAGGACCGTGCCATGGTCGAGAACGGCCAGGTCGTGGTGCGCCCGATGAACTATCTGGCCATGTCCTATGACCACCGCATCATCGACGGCCGCGAAGCCGTGCTGGGCCTGGTGGCCATGAAGGACGCGCTGGAAGATCCTTCGCGCCTGCTGTTCGACCTGTAATTCCACAGGGTTCGACACGACGAAAACCCACCCTTGGCCGCGCGCCCTGCGGTGGGTTTTTTCATGCATCACAGACAAGAGATTCCTGAAATGAGCAAGCAATTCGACGTCATCGTCATCGGCGCGGGCCCTGGCGGCTACATCGCCGCCATCCGTGCCGCGCAACTGGGCTTCAACGTGGCCTGTATCGACGAGTGGAAGAACGCCGCCGGCGGCGCCGCTCCGGGCGGCACCTGCACCAACGTGGGCTGCATTCCCTCCAAGGCCCTGCTGCAGTCGTCCGAGCACTTCGAGCACGCCAACCTGCACTTTGCCGACCATGGCATCTCCACCGGCAAGGTCGAGATGGACGTGGCCAAGATGATCGCCCGCAAGGATGCGGTCGTGAAGCAGAACAACGACGGCATCCTGTACCTGTTCAAGAAGAACAAGGTCACGTTCTTTCACGGCCGTGGCTCCTTCGTCAAGGCCGTCGAAGGCGGCTACGAGATCAAGGTCGCCGGCAAGGAAGAGGAAGTGCTGACGGGCAAGCAGATCGTGGTGGCCACCGGCTCCAACGCCCGCGCTCTGCCCGGCGTGCCTTTCGATGAAGAGAACATCCTGTCTAACGACGGCGCCCTGCGCCTGGGCAAGGCCCCCAAGAAGCTGGCGCTGATCGGCGCCGGCGTGATCGGCCTGGAAATGGGCTCGGTCTGGCGCCGTCTTGGCACCGAAGTCATCGTGCTCGAAGGCATGGACAAGTTCCTGCCCGCCGTGGACGAGCAGATCGCCAAGGAAGCCAAGAAGGCCTTCGACAAGCAGGGCCTGAAGATCGAGCTGGGCGTGAAGATCGGCGAAGTCAAGTCCGGCAAGAAGGGCGTGTCCATCGCCTACACCAACGCCAAGGGTGAAGCCCAGGCGCTGGAGGCTGACAAGCTCATCATCTCCATTGGCCGCACGGCCAACACCGCCGGCCTCAATGCCGAGGCGGTGGGCCTGGCCCTGGACGAGCGCGGCTGCATCGTGGTCGATGACGACTGCAAGACCAGCCTGCCCGGCGTCTGGGCCGTGGGCGACGTGGTGCGCGGCCCGATGCTGGCGCACAAGGCCGAGGAAGAGGCCGTGGCCGTGGCCGAGCGCATCGCCGGCCAGCATGGCCATGTGAACTTCGGCACCATTCCCTGGGTGATCTACACCAGCCCCGAAATCGCCTGGGTGGGCCGCACCGAGCAGCAGCTGAAGGAGCAGGGCGTCAAATACAAGGCCGGCAGCTTCCCCTTCCTGGCCAACGGCCGTGCGCGCGCCCTGGGCGACACCACCGGCATGGTCAAGTTCCTGGCCGATGCCGAAACCGACGAGATCCTGGGCGTGCACATGGTCGGCCCCATGGTCTCGGAGCTGATCTCCGAAGCCGTGGTTGCCATGGAGTTCAAGGCATCGAGCGAAGACATCGCCCGCATCTGCCATGCCCACCCCTCGCTGTCCGAAGCCACCAAGGAGGCTGCCCTGGCAGTCGACAAGCGTACTCTGAACTTCTGAGTGCCAGGCTAGCCATCTAGCCAATCCGAGACCTGAAAGCGCTTGCTCTGCAAGCGCTTTCAGCTTCTGAATACATAGCAAATGGTTGATGCTGCATGAGCGTTTCAGTGCGAGAGGCCTACGAGGCCGAACTGGTAGCCAAGGGCTTTCACAGTGATCCTGCGCAACTGCGCGCCGTCGAGGCGCTGCAGCGCTGTGCCGACGACTGGACGGTCTACCGCCAGCGCCGCTCCAATGCCTTCAAGAAGCTCATCAACCATCCCGAGATTCCCCGTGGCGTCTACATGTACGGCGGGGTGGGGCGCGGCAAGAGCTTTCTCATGGATTGCTTCTTCAATGCCGTGCCGCTCAGGCGCAAGGTGCGCCTGCATTTCCATGAATTCATGCGCGAGGTCCACCGTGAACTCGCCGTGCTGCAGGGCACCCAGAACCCGCTGGACGTGCTGGGTGCGCGCATCTCCAAGAAGTACAAGCTGATCTGCTTCGATGAATTCCACGTGGCCGACATCACGGACGCGATGATCCTGCACCGGCTGCTGGTGTCGCTGTTCGCCAACGGCGTGGGCTTTGTCACCACCTCCAACTTCAAGCCCGACGAGCTGTACCCGGGCGGCCTGCACCGCGACCGCATCCTGCCGGCCATCGACCTGCTCAACGAGCGCATGGAAGTCGTCAACGTGGACAACGGCACGGACTACCGCCGCCGCACGCTGGAAAACGCCAGGCTCTACCACACGCCGCTGGGCGCCGAGGCCGATGCGGCCATGACCGAGACCTTCGACAAGCTGGCCGAGGTCAAGGACGAGGACCCGGTGCTGCACATCGAGGCGCGCGAGATCCGTGCGCGCCGCCGCGCCGGTGGCGTGGTCTGGTTCGACTTCCGCGAGCTGTGCGGCGGCCCGCGCTCGCAGAACGACTACCTGGAGATCGCAAGCCAGTTCCACACCGTGCTGCTGTCCGACGTGCCCTATATGCCGGTCAACATGGCGTCGCCCGCGCGGCGCTTCACCTGGCTGGTGGACGTGCTGTACGACCGCAGGGTCAAGCTGGTCATCTCGGCCGCCGTGCCGCCCGAGCAGCTTTACACTGAGGGCCCGCTGGCCCATGAGTTCCCCCGCACCGTCTCGCGCCTGAACGAGATGCAGTCCAAGGAATTCCTGGCGCTGGAGCGCCGCGTGGTGGATACCAGCCTGACCTGAGGCAGGTGGCCGCGCCTGGCGTCGTTTGCCGGACCTGTACATGCTGAAACTGCCCACCTCTGCTTTTGCCCTTGTGAAGAAACTGCCCGTTCCTTTGGGCGCCGCGCTGGCCTGCCTGGCCTTGGCGGGCCCGGCCGTGGCGGCCGATGCCGCGCGGGAGCCTGGCCAGGCGGCCAGGCAGGCCCAGGCCGAACGCAAGGCCGCGCGTGCCGACATCGCAGCCCAGCGCGCCGTCATCGAGCGCCGGCGCACGGCCCTGGAGTCCGAGTGCTACCAGCGCTTTGCCGTGGAAGACTGCCTCAAGCAGGCGCGCGAAGAGGCCCGTGAGCAGGATCGTCCGCTGCGCGAACGCGAGCTTCAGATCAACGACGAGGAGCGCAAGGAGCGCGCCGTCCAGCGCCTGGAAGACATCGAGGCCAAGAAGGCGCAGAAGGCAGCCTCCACCATGGAGGCCAAGGAACGGCCGCCGGCCGTGCAGCGCGATACCCAGGCCCTGCGCGCGCAGCGCGCCCAGGAGGCGCAGCAGCGCGCCGCCCAGCAGGCCAGCCACCAGCGCGAACGGCAGGCCCAGATGGAGCAGCGCCAGTCCGCCCAGGAGCAGGAGCGGCGCGCGGCATCGCGTGCGCAGTTCGAAGCCAAGCAGAAGGAAGCGGCCGAGCGCAAGGCCCGTGCCGCCGAAGCGGCCCGCGAGCGCGGCCCCCAGGCTGCGCCGCTGCCGGCGCCGCCTGCTCCCTGATCCTTTTTTCTCTGCCACGCGCCAACAGGCCAACCGGGTGGGGGCTGGCGTGAGGGCCTGGATGCTCCAACCCCGGTTCAAGCCGTCTGGGCCGACTCCAGCGCCTCGAGCTTGAGCACCACCAAGGACAGGTTGTCGCCCCCGCCCTGGGCGCGCACGCGGGCCTTGTCGATGAGGAACTCCGTGGCCTCGCGCGGGGTGAGCGCGTTGAGCACGGTGCCCAGTTCCTCGGCCGTGTAGTAGTGCCAGACGCCATCGCTGCAGGCCATGAGGGTGGTGCCCGGATACACGCGCTCGATCACATGGTGGCTCATGGGCGGTTCGGCCTCGGTGCCCAGGCAGCCCAGCAGGATGTTGGACTTGGGGTGCACATGGGCCTCGAATTCGGTGAGCTCTCCCCGGTCCACCAGCGACTGCACATAGGAATGGTCCTTGGTACGGTGGACCATGGTCGCGTCCTGGTAGTGGTAGATGCGCGAATCGCCCGAATGCACCCAGTGGCAGCGGCCCTGGGGCAGCAGGACGAAGGCGGCGATGGTGCTGTGCGGCTCCTGCTCGGCCGAAATGGCGGTCAGACGGATCACCGTGTGCGACTCGCGCACGATGCTCTCCAGCAGCGCTGTGCAGTCCTCCTTGCCCGGCTCGAAGCGCTCGAACAGCTGGCGCGCCGTGAGCATGACCTGGTCGGAGGCCTTGCGCCCGCCGCTGCGCCCGCCCATGCCGTCGGCCAGAACGCCCAGCAGGCAGCCGTGGACATACGGGTGGGCCATGAGCATCACCTGGTCTTGCTGGTATTGCCTGTCACCGCGATGGATGCCTGTGGCGGCTTGGAGTCGGTACGCTGGCTGCATGGTCTCTGGTTTGGTGGGCTCTTGGGGCGGTGGATGGGCACACCAGTGGCATGGCGCATATTATCGGAGCGCTGCCCCCGGTGCCGGCTCGCCCGGCTCCCGTGGCGCTGTCTTTTTCAACAACCGGACCTGTCCTGTGCATTCCCTGACCGCCGCCGTGCAGGCGGCCTTCGCCCCGCAAGGCCTGCTGTCGCGCGCCGAGGCGCAGTTCCTGCCGCGTGAAGGCCAGACCCGCATGGCCCTGGCCGTGGCCCAGGCCATCGAAGAGCGCCAGACCCTGGTCGTGGAGGCCGGCACGGGCGTGGGCAAGACCTATGCCTATCTGGTGCCGGCCCTGCTCAGCGGCCAGCGCGTGCTGGTGTCCACGGCCACGCGTGCGCTGCAGGACCAATTGTTCGCACGGGATCTGCCGCGTCTGGTGGCCGCCCTGGGCATGCCGCTGCGCATGGCGCGCCTCAAGGGGCGCAGCGCCTACCTGTGCCTGGAGCGGCTGGAGCGCGTGCGCCAGGGCCGCACGGCGCCGCAGGACCCGCAGGTGCTGCGCAGCGTGGCCCTGGTCGAGCGCTGGGCGCGCACCACGCGCACAGGTGACCTGGGCGAGCTGCCCGCGCTGGACGAGCGCTCGCCCGCGCTGCCCCTGGTCACCTCCACGCGCGACAACTGCCTGGGCTCGGACTGCCCGCATTGGCAGGACTGCCATGTCAACGTGGCCCGCCGCACCGCGCTGGACGCCGACGTGGTGGTCATCAACCACCATCTGATGTTTGCCGACCTCGACGTGCGCGATTCGGGTGTGGCCCAACTGCTGCCCAGCGCGGGCGTGGTGGTGGTGGACGAGGCCCACCAGCTCAACGACATCGGCGTGCAGTTCGCTGGCCTGAGCCTGTCGGGCCAGCAATTGACGGGCTATGCCCGCGATGTGCTGCGCGCCGGCCAGGAACTGGCACGCGGCATGGCCGACTGGATGATGCTCTCGGCGCGTGTGGAGCAGGCACTGCGCGAGCTGCGCCTGGCCGCAGGCAAGCCCCCTGTGGGCGGACGTCTGTCCTGGCAGGGCGTGACGCCGCAGGGACTGGACGCCCAGAGCTGGCGCACGGCCCTGGTCACGCTGGGGCGCAGCCTGCGGGCGCTGGTGGAGCCGCTGGTGCAATTGCAGGTCAGCGATCCCGAACTGCGCAGGCTGCTCGAGCGCGGCAGCGAACTGCTGCGGCGCCTGGCCACCTTCGCGGCGGCGGCCGTGCAAGACACGGTGCGCTGGCTGGAACTGGGCAGCCAGCAGATGCGCATGCTGGAGTCTCCGCTGACCATTGCACACATCATGCGCACGCGGCTGCTGGGTCCGACGCAAGTGCAAGAGCAAGAGCATCAGGAAGGAAGCGGGCAAGACGCCGAGCCGCAGGAAAACGCACCCACCGCCCCGTACGAGCCGCCAGCGGGCACCGCCTGGATCTTCACCTCTGCCACGCTGGGCGACGACGAGCGGCTGAGCTGGTTCACCGAGCCCTGCGGACTGCGAGAGGCCCAGGTGCTGCGCGTGGACAGCCCCTTCGACTATGCGCGGCAGGCGGCGCTTTATGTGCCGCGGCCTTTTGCCGAGGCAGGAAGCACGGCCCACAGCGCCGAGGTGGCACGCCTGGCGCTGGATGCGGCCCAGCGCCTGGGCGGCCGCACCCTGGTGCTGACCACCACGCTGCGTGCCCTGCACGCCATAGGCGACACGCTGCAGCAGTCGCTGGGGCTGTTCGGTGAACTTGATGTGCTGGTCCAGGGGCAGGCGCCCAAGCTGACCTTGATCGAGCGCTTTGTTGCGGCAGGCGAAGGCAAGGGCGCCAGCGCGGGGCGCGGCTGCATTCTCGTGGCATCGGCCACTTTCTGGGAAGGGGTGGATTTGCCTGGCGATGCGCTGCAGCTGGTGGTCATCGACAAGCTGCCGTTTCCTCCGCCCGACGATCCGCTGGTCGAGGCGCGTTCGCGCAGTCTGGAATCCGTGGGCCGGCAGGCCTTTGCCGACTACATGCTGCCCGAGGCCGCGATGGCGCTCAAGCAGGGCGCCGGGCGCCTGATCCGGCGCGAGACGGATCGCGGCGTGCTTGTGGTCTGCGATCCCAGATTGACCGCCAAGGGTTATGGGCGGCGGCTGCGCGCTGCGCTGCCGCCCATGCGGACCCTGGAAGACGAGGCGGCCTTTGTTCAGGCCCTGCAGGCGCTGGCGCAGCCTGCGCCGCAGGTCACCACAGTTTCCACCACGACTTCTGCTTTGCCGTGACGTCCTTGTCGGAGTCCTGGCCGTACGAGGCGGTCAGCACGCGCTGCGCATCGTCACGCAGCTGGGTCATGCCCAGTGCATCGTATGAGTTCACCAGGATCTGCATGGCCTCGCGCACGGCGGGCACGCCCTGGTAGTCCTTGACGGCGGTCTGCGCACGTGCGATGGCGGCCACGTAGGCGCCGCGTCCGTAGTAGTAGCGGGCCACATGGACTTCGTACTGCGCCAGCGAGTTGACGATGTACTGCATGCGCAGCCGCGAGTCTTCGGCGTAGCGCGACTCGGGGAAGCGCGTCACCAGCTCGCGGAATGACTCGAAGGAGTCCTTGGCGGCCTTCTGGTCGCGCTCGGACAGATCCTGGCGCGACAGCCAGGAGAACATGCCCAGGTTGTCATTGAAGTTGACCAGGCCCTTGAGGTACAGGGCGTAGTCGGTGGCTGGGCTGGCCGGGTGCAGCTTCAGGAAGCGGTCCAGCGTGGCCGTGGCCTGGACCTTGTCGCCGCTCTTGTACTGGGCATAGGCCTTGTCGAGCTGGGCCTGCTGGGCCAGGGGCGTGCCGGCGGCACGGCCTTCGAGCTTCTCGAACAGCGGAACGGCCTTGTCGAACGCACCGGACGCGGCTTCGTCGCGCGCCTCGGTATAGATGCGGTCCGGGGTCCACTTGGCAGTAGGGTCTTGTTGCGTACTGGAGCAGGCTGTCAGGACGCCTGCGACCAGCACGGCGGGAACGATGGACAGGGGAATACGCTGCATGGTGGACGTTTCTCGGGCAATCGAAGGGCGGTGAGAGGGTTGGCGGGCAGGGACGCGGGCCGCGCTGAGGGGCCGCATGAAGCCTGATTTTCCCGCAACCGGGCCGAGGCATTGTAACGGCCTGCGATGCCCGCCCCGCAGGCGGGGGCGGCGGCAAAGGCATGGCCGCGAACGGGTCCCGGCATTGCGGAGCTTTCTACAATGGCGCCCATATGTTTGTCCATTTGCGCCTGCACACCGAATTTTCCGTCGTGGACGGAACCAACCGCATCAACGCCATCGTCAAGGCCGCCGCCGAGGATGGGCAGGTCGCACTGGCCGTCACAGACTTCAACAACCTGTTTGGCGGCGTCAAGTTCTATCGCGAAGGCCGGTCCAAGGGCGTCAAGCCCGTGCTGGGCGCGGAAATCCAGATCGAGGGCGAAAACGGCGCCGCGATCTCGCGCATCATCGTGCTGGTGCAAAGCCCGCTGGGCTACCACAACCTGTCCGAGCTGCTGGCCCGGGGCTGGACCCGCAATGTGGTCAAGGGCCAGGCCGTGCACACATGGGCCTGGCTGCAGGAGCTGGGCGAAGGCCTGATCGTGCTGGCCGGCGCCCAGGCCGGCCCGGTGGGCCAGGCACTGATGCGCGGTGACGAGGCCGGCGCAGCAGCCGTCGCCCAGCGGCTGGCGAGCATGTTCCCGCACCGCTTCTTCATCGAGCTGCAGCGCGCAGGCCGGCCTGACGACGAAGCCCATGTGCTGGCCGCCGTGCAACTGGCCGATCGCCTGAACCTGCCCGTGGTCGCCACGCACCCCATACAGTTCTTCGGCCCCGACGACTACGAAGCGCACGAGGCGCGCGTGTGCATCGCCGAGGGCGAGATCCTGGCCAACCCCAAGCGTGTGCGCCGCTTCACGCGCGACCAGCATTTCAAGACCGTCGCGCAGATGCAGGCGCTGTTTGCCGACATTCCCAGCGCCATCGCCAACACCGTGGAAATCGCGCGTCGCTGCAGCCTGACGCTGGTGCTGGGCAAGCCGCAGCTGCCCAACTTCCCCGTGCCCGAAGGCATGACCATGGACGAGTTCTTCCGCCAGGAGTCCTTTGCGGGACTGGAGGAACGTCTGATCCATCTCTATCCCGACCCCGCCAAGCGCGAGGCCCAGCGCGAGCGCTATGTCGAGCGACTGGAGTTCGAGATCGGCACCATCCTCAAGATGGGCTTTCCGGGCTACTTCCTCATCGTGGGTGACTTCATCAAGTGGGCCAAGCTCAACGGCTGTCCCGTGGGTCCGGGCCGCGGATCGGGCGCCGGCTCGCTGGTGGCCTACGTGCTCAAGATCACGGACCTGGACCCGCTGGAATACAACCTGCTGTTCGAGCGTTTCCTCAATCCCGAGCGTGTGTCCATGCCCGACTTCGACGTGGACTTCTGCCAGGCCAACCGCGACCGCGTCATCGACTACGTGAAGCAGCTGTACGGCCGCGACGCCGTCAGCCAGATCGCCACCTTCGGCACCATGGCCGCGCGCGCGGCCATCCGCGACGTGGGCCGCGTGCTGGACATGAGCTACACCTTCTGCGACGGCATCTCCAAGCTCATTCCCAACAAGCCTGGCCTGCACGTCACGCTCAAGTACCCGCCCAATCCGAAGAAGGAGGGCGACAAGTACACCTACGCCATCGAGGCCGAGCCCATGCTGGCCGAGCGCATCGACAAAGAAGAAGACGTCAAGACACTGATTGAAATGGCCCAGAAGCTCGAAGGCATGACACGCAACATCGGCATGCACGCGGGCGGCGTGGTGATTGCCCCGGGCAAGCTGGCCGATTTCTGCCCGCTGTACCAGCAGCCGGGCAGCGACTCGGCCGTGGCCATGTACGACAAGGACGATGTGGAGGCCGTGGGCCTGGTGAAGTTCGACTTTCTGGGCCTGGCCACGCTGACCATCCTGGAGATTGCGCGCGAGTTCATCATCAAGCGCCACAAGGGCCAGGAGAACTTCGCATTCGAGAACATCCCGCTGGACGATGCGCGCACCTACCAGCTGTTTTCCGAGGGCAAGACCGAGGCCGTGTTCCAGTTTGAATCGCGCGGCATGCAGGGCATGCTGCGCGACGCCAAGCCCAGCCGGCTGGAAGACCTGATCGCCCTGAACGCCCTGTACCGCCCGGGACCCATGGACCTGATTCCCAGCTTCGTGGCGCGCAAGCACGGCAAGGAAGTGGTGGAGTATCCGCATCCGCTGGTCGAAAAGGTGCTGGCCGAAACCTACGGGATCATGGTCTACCAGGAGCAGGTGATGCAGACCGCCCAGGTGCTGGGCGGCTACTCGCTGGGCGGCGCCGACCTCTTGCGCCGTGCCATGGGCAAGAAGAAGGTCGAGGAAATGGTCATGCACCGCGGGATCTTCCGCGAGGGCGCGGCCAAGCAGGGCATCAGCGAAGAAAAGGCCGACGAGGTCTTCGACCTGATGGAGAAGTTCGCGGGCTACGGCTTCAACAAGTCGCACGCCGCCGCCTACTCGCTGCTGGCCTATCACACGGCCTGGCTGAAGGTGCACTACACGGCCGAGTTCTACTGCGGGAACATGACCGTGGAAATGGACAACACCGACAAGCTCAAGGTGCTGTACGAAGACGCGCTCAAGATGGGCATCAGCTTCGAGCCGCCGGATGTCAACCGCGGCATGTACCGCTTCGAGCCCGTCACCGACAAGGTCATACGCTATGGCCTGGGTGCCATCAAGGGCACGGGCCAGCAGGCCATCGAGGCCATCATCGCGGCCCGTGAAGGCCGCGGCGTGGGCCCGCGCGGCGCCGACAAGGGGCCGTTCAAGAGCCTGGCCGACTTCTGCGTGCGCGTGGACCGCACGCGCCTGAACAAGCGCACGCTGGAAGCCCTGATCAAGGGAGGTGCCTTCGATGCCATCGAACTGAACCGCGCGGCCCTGGTGGCCTCCATCGACCATGCCTTCGAGTTCGCCAACAAGACGCTGGCCAATGCCAACCAGGGCGGGCTGTTCGACATGATGGGCGAGGACGCCGTGGGCTCCAGCACCCAGGAGCCGCCCCTGGCCGATGCGTTGCCCTGGGGCGTGAAGGAGAGGCTGACCCAGGAAAAGACCGCCGTGGGCTTTTACCTGTCGGGCCATTTGTTCGACGAGGTCGAAAAGGAGGTGCGCCGCTTCGTGCGCACGCCGCTGGCCGAGCTGCGCGACAGCCGCGAGCCCCAGACCCTGGCCGGCATCATCAGCGACTTCCGCGCCATCAACGGCCAGCGCGGGCGGCTGGGCCTGTTCAAGATCGATGACGGCTCGGGCGTGATCGAGGCTTCGGTGGACGAGAACACGCTCAATACCTATCGCGATCTGCTCAAGGACGACGAATTCGTCGTCATCACCGGGCGCCTGCAGCTGGACCACTTCAGCGGTGGCTTGCGCATGAAGGCACAGCAGCTGTTCAACCTGGCCGATGCGCGCTGCCGCTTCGCGCGCTACCTGCAGGTCAGCGTGGGCGAGAAGATGCCCGACGTGGTCGGCCTGCTGCGCCAGTTTCCCGCCGTGGTGGAGCAGGGTGAGCATGGCGAGCTGCAGCGCGGCATGAAAGTGCGCCTGGGACTGGTCTGCGAGGACGAGCGCGGCTCGGCCAGCTGCGAGCTGGCCCTGGGCGACGGCAGCCGCTTCTATCCCAGCGACGCGGCCCTGGCCGCCTGGTATGCCCAGGCGGGCAGCGCCCAGGTCAAGGTGGTCTACGAATGACGCGCAAGGTGGCGCAGCGCCCGGTGGCGGCAAGCAGGCACTGCTTTGGTGCGTGCTGGCCAGCCCGGGCAGGCGCCGCGCTTGAATTCTTCAGGCACGCCTCGCATATCCCTTCCGGAAAACAGTGGCTCCGATGGCTAGAATGATTTTCATGGCAACCCAACCCCCTTCGACCCCTCCTGCCATTCCCACAGTACGGCCCGTGTCCGATGACGACGGCGCCGTGGTGCTGGAGCGGCGGCGCCAGCGCGTGCAGCCGCCGCAGATGTACCAGGTCGTGATGCTCAACGATGACTTCACGCCCATGGAATTCGTCATCATCGTCCTGCAGGAACTCTTCGGCAAGGACCGCGAAACGGCCACCCAGATCATGCTCAAGATCCATCTCGACGGCCGCGGCGTCTGCGGCGTGTACTCGCGCGATGTGGCGGCCACCAAGGTCGAACAGGTGCTGCAGGCCGCCCAGAAAGCGGGCCATCCGTTGCAGGCCATGTTCGAGCCTGTTGAATAAACCCGGGCCGCCCTGATTTATGGTTGCAGTCAATAATCCCCAGCAAGCGAAAAGGAGTCATCAATGATCGCCCAGGAACTGGAAGTCAGCTTGCACATGGCCTTTGTCGAAGCACGCCAGCAGCGCCACGAGTTCATCACCGTGGAACACCTGCTGCTGGCCCTGCTGGACAACCCCAGTGCAGCGGAAGTGCTGCGCGCCTGCTCAGCCAACATCGATGACCTGCGCTCGGCCCTGTCCAACTTCATCAAGGACAACACGCCCCAGGTCGCGGGCACCGACGAAGTGGACACGCAGCCCACGCTGGGTTTCCAGCGTGTGATTCAGCGCGCCATCATGCATGTGCAATCGACCGGCAACGGCAAGAAGGAAGTCACGGGCGCCAACGTGCTCGTGGCCATCTTCGGTGAAAAGGACTCGCATGCCGTCTACTACCTGCACCAGCAGGGCGTGACGCGCCTGGACGTGGTCAATTTCATCGCCCACGGCATCAAGAAGGGCGAGCCGCCCGAGCCTGCGAAGGCGGAGAACCCTGCGGAATCCGAAGAGGGTGCCGGTGGCGAACGCAACGAAAAGGCCTCGCCCCTGGAGCAGTTCACGCTGAACCTCAACCAGGCGGCCAAGGACGGCAAGATCGATCCGCTGATCGGGCGCGACTACGAGGTCGAGCGCACCATCCAGATCCTGTGCCGCCGCCGCAAGAACAACCCGCTGCTGGTCGGCGAGGCCGGCGTTGGCAAGACCGCGATCGCCGAAGGCCTGGCCTGGCGCATCACCGAAGGCAAGGTGCCCGAGGTGCTGACCGAGGCCGTGGTCTATTCGCTGGACATGGGCGCGCTGCTGGCAGGCACCAAGTACCGTGGCGATTTCGAGCAGCGCCTCAAGGGCGTGCTCAAGTCGCTGAAGGACAAGCCCAACGCCATCCTGTTCATCGACGAGATCCACACGCTGATCGGCGCGGGCGCCGCTTCGGGCGGCACGCTGGACGCGTCCAACCTGCTCAAGCCGGCGCTGTCCAGCGGCCAGCTCAAGTGCATCGGCGCCACCACGTTCACCGAGTACCGCGGCATCTTCGAGAAGGACGCGGCCCTGTCGCGGCGCTTCCAGAAGGTGGATGTGGTCGAGCCCACGGTGGCCGAGACCGTGGACATCCTCAAGGGCCTGAAGTCGCGCTTCGAGGAACACCACAGCGTGCAGTACGCCGCTGCCGCCCTGCAGGCTGCGGCCGAGCTGTCGGCCAAGTACATCAATGACCGCCACCTGCCCGACAAGGCCATCGACGTGATCGACGAGGCCGGCGCCGCGCAGCGCATCATTCCGGTGGAGCAGCGCAAGCAGACCATCGACAAGGCCGAGATCGAGGCCATCGTGGCCAAGATCGCGCGCATTCCGCCTGCCAACGTGTCCAACGACGACCGCAGCAAGCTGCAGACGCTGGAGCGCGACCTCAAGAGCGTGGTCTTCGGCCAGGACAAGGCGCTGGAAGCGCTGGCCTCCTCGGTCAAGATGGCGCGCTCGGGCCTGGGCAAGCCGGACAAGCCGATCGGCTCCTTCCTGTTCTCGGGCCCCACCGGCGTGGGCAAGACGGAAGCGGCCAAGCAGCTGGCCTACATTTTGGGCGTGGACCTGATCCGCTTCGACATGTCGGAGTACATGGAGCGCCATGCCGTCAGCCGCCTGATCGGCGCGCCTCCGGGCTATGTGGGCTTTGACCAGGGCGGCCTGCTGACCGAGGCCGTGACCAAGAAGCCGCATTCGGTGCTGCTGCTCGACGAAATCGAGAAGGCGCATCCGGACATCTTCAACGTGCTGCTGCAGGTCATGGACCACGGCACGCTGACGGACAACAACGGGCGCAAGGCCGATTTCCGCAACGTGATCCTCATCATGACCACGAACGCGGGTGCAGAGACCATCAACAAGGCCTCGATCGGCTTCACCAACCCGCGCCAGGCCGGTGACGAAATGGGCGACATCAAGCGCCTGTTCACGCCGGAGTTCCGCAACCGTCTGGACGCCATCGTCAGCTTCAAGCCGCTGGACGAGCAGGTCATCCTGCGCGTGGTCGACAAGTTCCTGCTGCAGCTGGAGCAGCAACTGGCCGAAAAGCGCGTGGAGGTCACCTTCACCGATGCGCTGCGCAAGCACCTGGCCAGGAAGGGCTTCGATCCGCTCATGGGCGCCCGTCCCATGCAGCGCCTGATCCAGGACACCATCCGGCGCTCGCTGGCCGACGAGCTGCTGTTCGGGCAGCTGGTCGACGGTGGCCGCCTGGAAGTGGACTGGGTGGCCGACGCCGACGATGCCGACAAGGGCGAAGTCAAGCTCGACATCACGCCCCAGCCCAGGCAGGACCCGGCTTCCGAGCCGGCCGAGCCCAAAGAGGCCACCGCCGACTGATGTGCATCGCCTGATGCCCATCGCGCAAGCCGACAGCCCCCCGGGCTGCCGGCTTTTTCTTTGATCCGCCCGAAGGAGTCTTTGTGGAGTGGCTTCGTCAGTACCTGACCCATGAGAATGCGCTGCTGCTGCTGTCGGTGACCTGGTCGGTCTATGTAGTGATCGTCGCGGTGTGGATCCTTTTGCAGCGCAGCGCGCCCGTGGCCACGCTGAGCTGGCTGCTGTCCATGGCGGCGATTCCCGTGGGCGGGCTGGCCATCTATTATTTCTTCGGCCCGCAGCGGCTCAAGCGCCAGCGCATCAAGCGGCTGCGCGCGCGCAAGACATCGCGCGTGCGCTCGGGCGTGCAGCGGCTGCGCGAGCGCATGCCCGGCAGTCCCGAGCGCCTGCACCAGGTTGCGCGACTGGTGGCCGCCACCAGCGACTTTCCGGTGAGCACGGCCACCGACCTGCGGCTGCTGGTCGGTGGCGCGGCCACCTTCGACGCCATCATCGACGCGGTGAATGCCGCGCGCCACCACATCCACCTCGAGTACTACATTTTCGAGCCCGACCAGACCGGCACGGCCCTGCGCGACCTGCTGATACAGCGGGCCCGCGCAGGCATACAGGTGCGCCTGCTGGTGGATGCCCTGGGCTCCAAGAAGCTGGGGCGGCGCTTTCTGCAGCCGCTGGAGGATGCGGGCGCCGAGGTCGCGCTGTTCCATGGCACCAAGATCGGCCGGCGGCTGCGCCCGGTCATCAACTTCCGCACCCACCGCAAGATCCTGGTGTGCGACGGCAAGGTGGGCTTCACGGGCGGCGTCAACGTGACCGACGAAGAGAACGCGCGTGTCATGCCCGATGCCTACCACGACGTGCACCTGCGCCTGGAGGGCGCCATCGTCAACTGGCTGCAGACCGTGTTCCTCGAGGACTGGGCCTACGCCCTCGAAAAGGACCCCAAGAGCGAGCCCGCCGACATCGACCTGCTGCTGCCGGACGCGCCCGAGGGCCCGCTGCCCGTGCAGATCATCACCTCCGGCCCCGACAACGGCCTGCAGGCCATCTACCGCGCCCATCTTGCGGCCATCAACGCGGCCGAGGAGCGTGTCTGGCTGACCACGCCGTACTTCGTTCCCACGGAGGCCGCGCTGGCCGCGCTCACCAATGCCTCGCTGCGCGGCGTGGATGTGCAGCTGCTGGTGCCGCGCCGCTCCGATTCGGCCCTGGTCACGGCGGCCGCGCGCTCCTACTACGACGAACTGATCCGCTGCGGCGTGCGCGTCTACGAATACAAGGCGCGCATGCTGCACTCCAAGACGCTGGTGGTGGACGGCAGCATCTCCATCATCGGCACGGCCAACTTCGACTACCGCAGCTTCTTCCTGAACTACGAAGTCTGCGCCATCGCCTACGGGCCCCAGCTCAATGGCGACCTGGCGCGCCAGTTCGAGCTGGACCTGGAGCAGGCGCAGCGCGTGCATTTCAAGCGCGACCTGGGCTTCGCACTGCGCCTGTTCGACTCCGGCGCGCGCCTTTGCTCACCCTTGCTGTGATGTCCGGACGCACTTTTTTCGCAGGCATACTCGCCCGATGGCCCATACCTTCTTCTGGCACGACTACGAGACCTTCGGCGCCCAGCCGCGCTATGACCGGCCCGCGCAATTCGCGGGCATCCGCACGGATGCGGAACTCAATGAAATCGGCGAGCCCGTCATGTGGTATTGCCAGCCGGCAGGCGACTACCTGCCCGATCCGCAGTCCTGCCTGATCACCGGCATCACGCCCCAGCAATGCCTGGAGCAGGGCATGCCCGAGGCCCAGTTCGCCGCCCGCATCGAGGCGGAACTGGCCCAGGCCGGCACCGTGGGCGTGGGCTACAACACCATCCGTTTTGACGACGAGATCACGCGCTTCATGTTCTGGCGCAACCTCATCGACCCCTATGCGCGCGAATGGCAAAACGGCTGCGGGCGCTGGGACCTGCTGGACGTGGTGCGCATGGTCTATGCGCTGCGCCCAGAAGGCATTGTCTGGCCGAAAAAGGAGGATGGATCTCCAAGCTTCAAGCTCGAGGACCTGGCCCGCGCCAACGGCCTGCTGCACGAGAAGGCGCACGATGCCCTGTCCGACGTGCGTGCCACCATCGGGCTGGCCCGGCTGATCCGCAAGGTCCAGCCCAGATTGTTCGACTTCGCCTTCTCGCTGCACAAGAAGGACCGGGTGCTGCAGGAAATGGGCCTGCCGGCCGAGCCGGCGCATGCCAGGCCCTTCCTGCACGTCAGCGGCATGATCCGGCCCGAGCGCGGTTGCATCGCCGTCATGTGGCCGCTGGCCACGCACCCCACCAACAAGAACGAGATCATCTGCTGGGATCTGGCGCAGGACCCGTCCGAGCTGGCCTCCATCGACGTGGACACGCTGCGCCTGCGCCTGTTCTCGCGCGCGGCCGACCTGCCCGAAGGCATGCAGCGCCTGCCCATCAAGAGCATCCACGTCAACAAGTCGCCCATGGTGGTCGGCAGCCTCAAGACGCTGAGCCCGGCCATGGCCGCGCAATGGGGCATCGATGTGGAGCAGTGCATGGGCCATGCGGCCATTGCACGTGACCTGCCCGACATGAGCGCGCTGTGGCGTGCCGTTCACCAGCGCCCTGCGCAGGAAGGGCTGGATGCCGACCAGGACCTGTACGGCGGTTTCGTGGGCAATGAGGACCGGCGCCGCCTGAACCACCTGCGCAGCCTGTCCGCGCAGGAGCTGGCGCTGGACCGCACGGGCTTCGACGATGCCCGCCTGACCGAGCTGCTGTTCCGCTACCGCGCCCGCAATTTCCCCGCCAGCCTGAACCCGGCCGAGCGCCAGCGCTGGCTGCAGCACTGCGCGGCCTGCCTGATCGAAGGAAAGGGCGGCGCACGCACGGCCGAGCAGATGTTTGCCATGGTCGATCAGCTATCGGAAACTGCCGACGAGCGCGGCGAGGAAATCCTGGGGGCGCTGTATGACTATGCCGAGGCGATCATGCCGGAACTTTAGTTCCCCCTGAGCCGCTGCGCGGCTTCTCCCGAGAGGTGCGACACCCTCGCGGCGGGGCGGCCGGCGTAGGCACTTGCTCGGTCTTCCTCGCCTTGGACCGCGTCGGCTTCAGGCGCAGCGCCCATTTGTGCCTTCAGCCAAAGAACTTGTAGCAGACCACGATGGCCGCCACCACGCCGGCCAGTTCGGCGATGAGGGCGCAGGGCACGGCGTGGCGGGCACGCTGTATGCCCACGGCGCCGAAGTAGACGGCCAGGACGTAGAAGGTGGTTTCGGTGCTGCCCTGGATGGTGGCGGCCACCAGGGCGGCGAAGCTGTCCACGCCCTGGGTCTGCATGGTCTCGATCAGCATGGCGCGCGCCGCGCTGCCCGAGAAGGGTTTGACCAGGGCCGTGGGCAGGGCGTCCACGAAGCGGGCGTCCATGCCCATGGCATCGACCACCCAGCGTATGCCCGACAGCGCATACTCCAGCGCGCCCGATGCGCGGAACACGCCCACGGCGCAGAGCATGGCCACCAGGTAGGGCAGCAGGCCCTTGGCCACGTCAAAGCCTTCCTTGGCGCCCTCGATGAAGCTGTCGTAGACCGCGACCTTGCGCCAGGCGCCCAGGGTGACGAACAGCACGATCAGGGCAAACAGCGTCAGGTTGCCCAGCAGCGATGACAGCTGGGCCAGCGCGGCCGCCGACAGCGTGGCCAGAAAGGCCATGAAGCCCGCCAGCGCCAGGCCCAGCGGCAGCAGATAGCCCAGAACCACGGGGCTCCACAGCGGCAGCCTCTGCACGGCGGCCACGGCCAGCAGGCCGACCAGGGTCGAGGCCGAGGTGGCCAGCAAGATCGGCAGAAAGACCAGGGTGGGATCGGGCGCACCCTGCTGCATGCGGTACATGAAGATGGTCACGGGCAGCAAGGTCAGCGACGACGCATTGAGCACCAGGAACAGGATCTGCGCATTGGTGGCGGTGTCGGTCCGGGGATTGAGCTCCTGCAGCGAGCGCATGGCCTTCAGGCCCATGGGCGTGGCCGCGTTGTCCAGTCCCAGCCCGTTGGCCGCGAAGTTCAGCGTGATCAGGCCCAGGGCCGGATGGCCGCGCGGCACCTCGGGCATGAGCCTGGCGAACAACGGGCCCAGCACGCGCGCCAGCCACTCCACCACGCCGGCCTTCTCTGCGATGCGCAGAAAGCCCAGCCACAGCGTCAGCGTGCCGAACAGCAGCACCATGACCTCGACCGACAGCCTGGCCATGGCAAACAGCGCCTGCACCATGGCCGAGAAAATCCCGGCCTGGCCGCCGACCAGCCATTGCGCCAGCGCAGCCACGGCCGCCACCAGAAAAAAGCCCAGCCACAAGGCATTCAGCATGGATTCCCGTCCCTCACGAGGCAATTGCAAGCCGCCATTGTGGGGCCAGCTGCAGGGCTTACGGGCCAGGGCGGCAGGGCATTGACAGGGCTCCGTTATCCTCGCGGCCCCGTGGTCCGAGGACCGCACCATTGCTGCAAAGGATTCCATGCCCCAGGTGATAGGACAGGTGAGCGTCGCCGTGCGCGACTATGACGAGGCGCTGCGCTTTTATGTGGGCGCGCTGGGCTTCGTGCTGATCGAGGACACCGCCCTGTCCGAGGGCAAGCGCTGGGTCACCGTGGCTCCCGGTGGCGGCGGTGTGCGCCTGCTGCTGGCCCGTGCCACGAATGAGGAACAGGCCGCGCGCGTGGGCAACCAGACGGGCGGGCGCGTGTTCCTGTTCCTGCAGACCGACGACTGCCTGCGCGACTTCGAGGCCTACCGCTCGCGCGGCGTGCGCTTTGTGCAGGACCCCCAGCGCAAGCCCCACGGCACCGTGGCCGTGTTCGAAGACCTCTACGGCAATCTGTGGGATCTCATTGAGCCGCATCCTGCACGCTGAGGGCTGAAGGCGCACCGCTTCAGCGGCTGGCCACGATGAACAGCCGGGGGAAGGGCAGCAGCACCGTGCCATCGTCCAGTGCGGGGTAGGCCTGGGAGATGGCCTGCAGATACGCTGCGTAGAAGCCGGCCTTTTGCTCCTCGTCCAGCGGCGCGACGAAGGGGCGCAGCGCCGAACCCTTGAACCACTCAACCACCGCGGCATGGCCGCCCGCCAGCGGGTGGAAGTAGGTGGTGCGCCAGACATCGACGTTGCTGCAGTGCGGGCGAAGCAGGGCGTAGTAGAAGTCCGCGCTGTGACGTGCGGGGTGGCGCACATCGCCAATCGTGGCGGCCCAGGGGCCGCTGGCAGCCACTTCGCGCGCCAGCCGGTGGGCCGGTTCTTCCAGGTTGTCCGGTGTCTGCACGGCCAGGCTGCCACCGGGTGCCAGGTGGCTGACAAGGCGCGGGTAAAGCTGCTGGTGGTCGGGCAGCCACTGCAGCGAGGCATTGGCCAGGATCACGTCCTGCGGCTGGTCGGGCTGCCAGGTGGCGATGTCGGCCAGGGAGAAGGCCGTGCCCGGCAGCCGCTTGCGTGCGGCATCCAGCATGTCCTCGGAATTGTCCAGTCCCGTCACGGTGGCCTCGGGGAAGCGCTGGGCCAGGACCTCGGTGGAGTTGCCGGGGCCGCAGCCCAGGTCCACGGCCAGCCGCACGGCGCGGCCAGGCAGATCGGGAATGGCGGCCACCAGGTCGCGCACGGGGCGGGTGCGTTCCTGCTCGAACGTTGTGTACTGCTTTGCGGACCAGGTCATCGTGTTGCCTTTCAGGTAGGTGTGTTTGTGGGGCGCGAGCGTAAATCCGTCCATCCATGATTGCAAATGCCACAATTGATGTCTTCCCATACCTTGAAAGTATTGATGTGCCCGAGCTTCGCCAACTGCGCGCCTTTGTCGCCATCGCCGAGGAAGGCCACATCACGCGTGCGGCCGAGCGCCTGGGCATGCAGCAGCCGCCGCTGACGCGGTTGCTGCAGGGCCTGGAGCACGAATTGGGCGTGGAGCTGGTGCAGCGCCTGCCGCGCGGCGTGCGGCCCACGGCGGCGGGGCTGGCGCTGCTGGAAGAGGCCAGGGCGCTGCTGGAGCGCTGTGACGTGCTGGCCGAGGTGGTGCGCCGCGCCGCCCGGGGCGAGACGGGCCGGCTGGCCGTGGGTTTCACCAGCTCTGCCGCACTGCATCCCTTTGTGCCCGGCGTGCTGCGCATGTTCCGCCAGCAGGTGCCCGGCGTCGCGGTGGCGCTGGAGGAGGCGGGCACGGGCGAGCTCATGGATGCATTGCTGCAAGAGCGGCTGGACGCGGCCTTTGTGCGCTCGCCCCTGCACGGCAGCCAGGGGCTGCAGGCCGTGCCGATTCTGGAGGAGCCCATGCTGCTGGCTCTGCCGGCAGGGCATGCGCTGGCACGCCCATTGCGCCGGCCCGTGCCTTTGCCGCAGCTCGCCTCGGAGGATTTCGTGCTGTACCGGCGCAGGGTAGGGCAGGGCCTGTACGACGCCATTCTCAAGGCCTGCCTGGAGGCGGGTTTCAGCCCGCGCGTGGTGCAGGAGGCGCCGCGCATGACGGCCACGCTGAGCCTGGTCTCGGCAGGGCTGGGGCTGTCCATCGTGCCGGCCTCCATGCAGCGCCTGCGCAGCGACGGCATTGCCTACCGCACGCTGTCGCAATGCCCGGGGCTGGCCGCTCCGCTGCATCTGGCCACGCGCGTGGGCGATGCGTCTGCGGTGCTGCGCAGGTTCCAGGACCTGGTTGCCACGGCGGCCGTGGCGGAGTCCTGAAGGTGCGGACTATGGTGACCTGGTTGCTGCGCGTGCGGCAGCGCGAGGACCGCCGCGCTGCCTGACCACGGTGCGCGCGCATTCCACCAGCTTGTGGATCAGCGGCAGGCGTGCCGAAGAGCGCAGCCACATCACACCGAAGCGCCGCGACTGCGATTCCTCGGGCAGGGCCAGTCGCACCACGCCCTGGCCATCGGGCAGGTTCAGGGCCGTGTCGGGCACCAGGGAGACGCCCAGGCCCCTGTCCACCATCATGGCAATGGCCACCAGCGAACTCAGTTCAAAGCGCTCCTGGGGAGCGATCTGCGCGGCGCGCAGGTAGCGCTCCACCATCTGGCCGCCGCCCAGGCTGCGGTCATAGCGGATCAGCGGCTGGGTGCGCAGCAGCGTGTGCGGGTCCAGGTGCGCCAGCTGGCGCGGCACCAGCAGCACCAGCGGCTCCTCGCGCAGCAGTGTCCAGTCGAAGGTCTTGGCCAGGGCGAACGAGGGGTGCAGGCAGACCGCCGCATCCAGCTCGCCCTGCCGCACGGCCTCGTACAGCTCGCGCGTGGTGGCCGACCGCAGGAACACCTTGGCGTCGGGGCACTTCTTCACGAAGCCGGCCAGGATGTCGGGCAGCAGGCTGTGCAGCGCCGTGTTGATGGTGCCTATGACCAGTTCCCCGGCCGTGCCTTCCTGGCTGACATGGGTCTTGGCATTGGCCAGTTCGCGCAGCAACTGCGGCGCGGATTGGGCCAGGCGGTGGCCGGCCGGGGTGGGCAGCACGGTGCGGCCTGCGCGGGCCAGCAGGGGGGCGTCGAACTCGCGCTCGAGGATGCGGATCTGCTGGGCCACGGCGGCGGCCGTGATATCCAGGCGCCGCGCGGCCTCGGCCATGGAGCCGGTCTCCACCACAAGCAGGAAGCTGTGCAGGTAGCTGGTTTCCATAAACAAAGAATTTGTGTGGTTTGAACAAATATTACCTGTGTTTCTCTTGGCTTTCTGCCGCCCACAATGCGGGCCATGAGAAGCAAACTGTTTGTTCCCGCATCGCGTCCCGAGCTGTTCGCCAAGGCACTGGCCGGCGAGGCCGACGCGCTGTCCTTCGACCTGGAGGACGCGGTGGCCGAAGCCCGCAAGGACGAGGCGCGCGGCCTGCTGCGCAGCTTCCTGCTCAGCCCTGAAAGCCGGGGCCACGGCAAGACGCTGATCGTGCGTGTCAACGCCATGGATACGCCGCATTTCGGCGCCGACATCGCCGAGATGGTGCGCGACGGCGTGCACCTCATCAACCTGCCCAAGCCCGAGACCGTGCAGCAGGTGCGCGAGGCCGCACAGCGCATTGCCGATGCGGCAGATGCCAACGGCGTGCCCCAGGCGCCTGGCCTGCTGCTCAACATCGAAACACCCCGCGCCCTGCGCTGCGCTGCCGAACTGGCCGGCGCCCACGCCAGCGTGGCTGGCCTGCAGATGGGGCTGGGCGACCTGTTCGAGCCCTTTGGCGTGAACCGGCGCGAGCCCGCCGCCATTGCCCAGGTGCTGCTTGCCGTGCGCATGGCCGCTGCCGAGGCAGGCATCTATGCCTATGACGGCGCCTTTGCCGACATCCGCGACAGCGACGGCTTCAGCGCCGAGGCGCGGCTGTCGCGCGGCCTGGGCTTTCTGGGCAAGACGTGCATACACCCCAGCCAGGTTGCGCTGGCCAATGCGGTCTACCAGCCGACCGAGCAGGAAATCGGGCACGCCCTGAAGGTGGTGGAGGCGGCCCGCCAGGCAGATGCCAATGCCCTGGGCGCCTATGTGGTGGACGGAAAGATGGTGGACAAGCCCTTTGTGCTGCGTGCCCAGGCCATCGTGGCCGCAGCGCATGCACAGGGGCTGCTGGCGGCCTGAACGGGCGGCCGGCAATCCGATGCCCCGGCATCCCGCATGCCGGGCATCCCCATGACAAGAAACAGTACAGGAGACAAAGACATGAGCATTTCCCATTGCCGCGCGCGGCGCAGGCTGGTGGCGCTGGCCGCCACCACAACGGTGGCCACGCTGGCCGGGCTGGCTTCGCCGGGATTGATGGCGCAGGGCGCCTTCCCGTCCAAGGCCATCACCATGGTGGTTCCCTATCCGCCGGGAGGCTCCAACGATGTGTTCGCACGCCAGGTGGCCAAGGAAATGGGCGATCTGCTCAAGCAGACCGTGATCGTGGACAACCGGCCCGGTGCCAGCGGCAACACCGGCACGGCCTCGGTGGCCAAGGCGACGGCGGACGGCTACACGCTGGTGGCGGTGTCGTCCAGCATGACCACGAATGCTGCGGTACAGGCCAAGATGCCCTTCGACCCCGTCAAGGACCTGGCGCCCGTGGCCATGTTTGCCAAGGGCCCGCTGGTGGTGGCCGTGAACAACGAATTCCCGGCCAGGACGCCGCAGGATCTGGTGCGCGCCATCAAGGCCAGCCCGGGCCAGTTCAACTACGCCACCTCGGGCACCGGCAGCATCAACCACTTCGCGACCGAGATGATGCGCTCCATGGTGCCGGGCATGGACATCATGCATGTGCCCTACAAGGGCCAGGGTCCGGCCGTGACCGATGTGATCGGCAACCAGGTGCAGATGCTGGTCTCCAGCGGCCCGTCCATCCTGCCCATGGTGCGCAACGGCAAGCTGCGCGCCATCGGCATCACCAGCCTCAAGCCCAGCCCCATTGCGCCGGACCTGACGCCCATGGCAACGGCCATCCCGGGCTACGAGTTCGATCTGTGGTGGGGGCTGCTGGCGCCTGCGGGCACGCCCGCCGACATCGTGGACCGCCTCAACCAGGCCGTGAACCAGGTGCTGGCCAAGCCGACCATCCAGGCCAGCTTCCTGCGCGAAGGCGCCATTGCCAACCCCGTGACGCCGCAGCAGTTCGCACAGGTGATCCGCAGCGACGTGGCGCGCTGGAAGCAGCTCGCCAAGGACCGCAATATCCAGGCCGATTGAACCCGGCCGCTCGCGGGAGGCGCCCCAGGCCTTCCCGCTTCCCTATCAGGAGAAACGAATGAGTTTTGTGCCCGGTGAACGCCAGGGGCCGAAAGGCCCGCTCAGCGGCGTGCGCGTGCTGGACCTGAGCGCCTATATCGCAGGGCCTTACGGCTGCTCGCTGCTGGCGGACCAGGGCGCCGAGGTGATCAAGGTCGAGCCGCCCGTGGGCGACAACCTGCGCAAGTACCCGTCCACGCTGGAAGCTGAAAGCCGCGCCTTCCTGGGCGTGAACCGCAGCAAGTGGGGCATGGTGCTGGACCTGAAGGACGAGGCCGACCACGCCGTGCTGCTGCGCCTGGTGCGCGAGGCCGATGTGCTGGTCCACAACTTCCGGCCCGGCGTGCCCGAGCGGCTGGGCATCGGTTTTGCGCAACTGGCCGCCATCAACCCACGCCTCATCTATTGCAGCGTCACCGGCTATGGCAGCCGCGGGCCGCTCAAGGCCAAGGCGGGCTACGACCAGGTGCTGCAGACCATGACCGGCATGTGCGCCATGCAGGGCAAGGCAGGCGGGCCGCCCGAGATTCTCTACGGCTCCGTGGTGGACTACTACGCCTCGGCCCTGGTGGCGGGCGGCGTGTCGTCGGCGCTGTACGAGCGCGAGAAAAGCGGGCTGGGCCAGCATGTGGGCGTGTCGCTGCTGCGCGCGGCACTGACCATGCAGTCCGCACGCATGGTCTGGGCCGAGGGCGAGCCGCGCGAGGTGGGGCGCGACATGCGCTCGGGCGGCATCACGGGCATCCACCCGACGCGTGAAGGACATCTCTACATCTCGGCCAATACCGCGCATTTCTGGGAGGCGCTGTGCTGCAAGCTGGGGCTGCCCGAGCTGGCCGGCGACGAGCGCTATGACTCCGTGCGCAAGCGCGCCCAGCACCGCGACGTGCTGGTGCCGCTGCTGCGCCAGGCATTGGCAGGGCGCAGCGCGCTGGAATGGGAGGCCTTGTTCGGCGAGGAGGTGCCCTGCGCGGCGGCGCGCACGGTGGAAGACATGTTCGACGACCCGCAGGTGCAGGCCGAGGGCATGGTCACCCGCTTCGAGCACCCGACCCTGGGCAGCTACCGGGGCTTTGCCGGCGCCGTGGAGTTCGACCGCACGCCCGGCCCGCCGGCCTTTGCCGCGCCCACGCTGGGCCAGCATACCGAGGCCCTGAAGGCCGCCGCGCAAGAGAGCCGCTGATGCACGCACTGCCCGCAGGCGCCTGCGACGCCCATCTGCACGTCTTCGATCCGCGCTTTGGTACGCGTTTTGGGGCCGAGGCGCCGCAGGCCATGCGCGCCCATGCCACGGCTGCCGACTATGCGCAACTGCGCGGCGCCATGGGGCTGGAGCGCGCCGTCATCGTCCAGCCGCGTGCGCATGGCACGGACAACCGGGCCACGCTGCACGCCATCCAGTCGCTGGGCGCAGCAAGCACGCGCGGCATTGCCGTAGTGCACCCCGAGATCACCGACGCCCAGCTGCAGGCGCTGCATGACGGCGGCATTCGCGGCATCCGCTTTTCGCTGCACACCGAGCACGATGCAGCCGTGCGGCTGGACATGCTGGAGCCATTGGCCGAGCGCATTGCCGCGCTGGGCTGGCATGTGCAGCTGCACTGGCTGGCCAGCCAGATCGAGGCCCATGCGGCGCTGCTGCAGCGGCTGCCATGCACCCTGGTGTTCGATCACATGGCGCGGCTGGCTGACAGTGCTGACGGCGCTGGCGTGCACCAGCCCGCCTTCGGCGTGGTCCGTGGGCTGGTGCAGCAGGGCAGGGCCTGGGTCAAGCTCTCGGGCCCGTATCTGAACAGCCGGGCGGGCCTGGCCGCAGGCTATGCCGATTGCGACGCGCTGGCGCAGGCCTGGGTGGCCGAGGCCCCGCAGCGCCTGGTCTGGGGCAGCGACTGGCCCCATGTCACCGAAGCTGCCCATCCGCCGCAGACCCCCATGCTGCTGGCGCTGCTGTCACGCTGGATTCCCGATGCGGCGCTGCGCGCCCGCGTGCTGGTGGACAACGCCGCCGAGCTGTACGGATTCGATTGAGGGCGCGGGGCACGCAAGCCTCGCAGCCCAGGTTTTCACCATGGAGCAACAGGAGACAGAAACGTGAAGAAGATCAAGACATTGCGGCCCGCCATGACGGTGCTGGCCTTGGGGTTGGGCCTGGGACTGGGACTTTTCCAGGGCACGCTGCATGCGGCCGACTATCCGGCCGCGCAGGCCATCACGGTCGTCGTGCCGTTCTCGGCCGGCGGCGGTGCGGACAATGCGGCGCGCATCATCGCCAAGGCGCTGGGCGAGGTCTCGGGCCAGACCGTGGTGGTGGACAACAAGGCCGGCGCCAGCGGCGCCATCGGCGCCGCCCTCGTGGCGCGTGCCAAGGCCGATGGCTATACGGTGCTGTATGACGCATCGTCCTTCGCCATCAACCCCGCGTTGCGCAAGCTGCCCTATGACCCGGCCAAGGACTTCATTGCCGTGTCCCAGGCCATCAGCGTGCCCAACATCCTCGTGACGGCGCCGTCCTCGCCCTACAACAGCCTGGCCGACTTCATGAATGCCGCGCGGCAAAAGCCCGGCAGGCTCACCTATGCCTCCTACGGCCCGGGCAGCCTGGCCCAGATGGCGACGGAACTGCTCAAGGCAGACGCCAAGTTCGATGCCGTCCACGTTCCCTACAAGGGCGGGGCGCCCGCCATCGTCGATGTCATGGGCGGCCAGGTCGATGTGTACTTTGCCAACGCCGCCTCCAGCATCAACTATGTCAAGGGCGGCAAGCTCAAGGCGCTGGCCGTGTCCTCGGCCAAGCGCATGCCGGACCTGCCCGACGTGCCCACGGTGGCGGAAAGCGGCATCAAGGGCTTCGAGGTGACGGAGTGGAACGGCTTCTTCCTGCCCGCAGGCACCGCGCCCGAGACCGTGCAGAAGCTGCAGGACCTGGTGCAAAAGGCCCTGGCCCTGCCGGCCACGCGCGCCAGCCTGGAGAAACTGGGCCTGACGCCCGTGGGCAGCTCCTCCGCCGCCTTCACGGGCTTCGTGGCCGCCGAGCGCAAGCGCTGGGATGCCGTGGTCAAGGCCAACGGCATCACCGTGCAGTGAGGCGCCGCGCGTGACGGGACTCAGGGCGTGGCGGTGACGCGCAGCAACTGCCCGCCCTGGGCGTCCGTCAGCAGGTAAAGCCATCCGTCCGGTCCCTGGCGCACATCGCGCACGCGCTGGCCCAGGCGCGGCAGCACCTGCTCGCTGGCCGTCACCTTCCCGGACCTGATCGTCAGGCGCTCCAGCCGCTGGAACTTGAGCGAGCCCACGACCAGCGATCCCTTCCATTGCGCCCCATACCGGTCACTGGTCACAAAGGCCATGCCTGAGGGGGCGATCGACGGCACCCAGTAGTGCAGCGGCTGCTCCATGCCCTCCTTGCGCGTGATGCCGGCGCCGATCTTACCGCCGCCATAGTTCTCGCCGTAGGTGATCACGGGCCAGCCGTAGTTCTTGCCGGGCTCGGGCCGGTTGACCTCGTCGCCGCCCTGCGGGCCGTGCTCATGCATCCACAGGCTGCCATCGGGCGCCAGCGCCGCGCCCTGGGCGTTGCGGTGGCCGTAGCTCCAGATCTCGGGCCAGGCATCCGCGCGGCCGACAAAGGGGTTGTCCCTGGGCACGCTGCCGTCCTTGGCAATGCGCACGATCTTGCCCAGGTGGCTTTGCAGGTTCTGGGCCTCTTCCTTGTAGCGCGAGCGCTCGCCCAGCGCCAGGAACAGCGTGCCATCGCTCTTGCCGTCCACCCTGCGCTCCACGATGCGGCAGCCGAAATGCAATGCGCTCGCGTACCTGGGGCGCTGCGAGAACAGCACTTTCACCTGCTCCAGCCGGCTGGCATCGTCGGACAGCCGGGCGCTGGCCAGCGCCGTGCTGTTCTTGCCGCTGTCGGCGCCGCTGCCGGGCTCGGAGTAGCAGAAGTACAGCTGGCGGTTGCGCGCGAAGTCGCTGTCCAGCACCACGTCCAGCAGGCCGCCCTGGCCTGCGGCCTCCACGGCCGGAAGGCCCGCCAGGGGAGCGCCCAGCCTTCCGTCGCCCTGCACGATGCGCATGCGGCCCGGCCGCTCGGTCACCAGGTAGCGCCCATCCGGCAGGAAAGCCATGGCCCAGGGGTGCTCCAGGCCTTCGGCGACGATTTCTGTGGAGAGGTTGGGGCTGGCGGCCCACAGTGCGCCGGACAGGCCCAGGGTGCTGATGGCGAGGGCGGCGGATAGGGATGGCGGCATGCCGATGCTCCTGTGGTGAGGGGACAAGACGGGAAGCCGGATGCACCGCCGTTGACGTCGGCGGCGGTGCAGCGCAGGCAGGGGGCTTCGCACAAGCCAGCATCATGCACGACGCCACCAGAGCCTGCGGCGACCTGTCAACCACTGCGCAAAAAGCCCGCGCAGCCACTTGCGCGGGTGTATAAACAGCGCTCTTTCGGCGCCGGGCCGGGTCCCTGCGGGGGCGGGCGGCGGCGCCTCCTACCCACCAGAGAATCCGCAAGGGAAAAGCAGCCATGGGCGCGCAATGGAAAGCAAAGGGCAAGGCGCTGGTCGCCGACGCCAAGGGAAAGCTGTTTGGCAAGCTTGTCAAGGAAATCATCGTCGCGGCGCGCGCCGGCGCCGATCCGGCAGGCAACTCGCGCCTGCGCATGGCGGTGGAAGCCGCACGCAAGGCCTCCATGCCCAAGGACACGCTCGAGCGTGCCATCAAGAAGGGCTCGGGCGTGGGTGCCGATGCCGTCAACTACGAGCGCGTGGTCTATGAAGGCTACGGCCCCAACCGCGTGCCGGTGATGATCGAGTGCCTGACCGACAACGTGAACCGCACGGCGCCCAACATGCGCGTGTGCTTTCGCAAGGGCCAGATGACGGCCGTGGCCTGGGACTTCGACCATGTGGGCATGATCGAAGGCGAGCCCGAAGGCGGCGCCGATGCCGAACTGGCCGCCATCGAGGCCGGTGCACAGGACTTCGAGCCCGGCGAGGAAGAGGGCACGACGCTGTTCATCACCGACCCCACCGACCTCGATACCGTGAGCAAGGCGCTGCCGGCCCAGGGCTTCAAGGTGCTGTCGGCCAAGCTGGGCTACAAGGCCAAGACGCCGGTCAGCATGGCCAGCCTGTCGGCTGAGCAGCAGGAGGAAGTGCAGGACTTCCTGGCCGGCATCGAGAACGACGATGACGTGCAGAACGTCTACGCGGGCCTGGTGGATTGATGACGCTGTCCCCGCTGCCAAGCAAAAAAGCCGCACATCGTGCGGCTTTTTTGTGGGTGCAGGCGCCCAGCGCCCGGCGGCTCACTTGGTGCCGAAGATTCGGTCGCCCGCGTCGCCCAGGCCCGGCAGGATGTAGCCGTGGGCGTCCAGCTGGCGGTCCACGGCGGCCGTGTAGATGTCCACGTCGGGATGGGCCTTCTGCATGGTGGCCACGCCTTCGGGCGCAGCCAGCAGGCACATGAACTTGATGGACTTCGGATTCAGCTGCTTCAGGCGCGCCACGGCGGCGGCGGCCGAGTTGCCTGTGGCCAGCATGGGATCGACGACCAGCACGTCGCGCTCTTCCATCTCGGAGGGCATCTTGAAGTAGTACTCGACGGGCTGCAGCGTCTCGGGGTCGCGGTACAGGCCGATGTGGCCGATGCGCGCGCCGGGCACGACGTTGAGCATGCCGTCGAGGAAACCGTTGCCGGCGCGCAGGATGGACACCAGCACCAGCTTCTTGCCGTCGATGACCTTGCCGGTCATGGTCTCCAGCGGGGTCTCGATCTCGATGTCCTGCAGCGGCATGTCGCGCGTGATCTCGTAGGCCATCAGCGTGGACAGCTCGCCCAGCATGCGGCGAAAGCTGTTGGTGCTGGCTTCCTTGCGGCGCATCAGCGTGAGCTTGTGTTGGACCAGCGGGTGGTCGATCAGGTGCAGAGTACTCATGGTTTTCTTCTGGAAAAAAGGGCGCCGGTATTTTGGGGCCGGCGCCAGGGGTCGGTTCAGTCGTGCAGAAAGCGCGCGTAGCGCGCCAGGTCCACATTGCCGCCGCTGATGAGAATGCCCACGCGTGCGCCCGACAGCGCAACCCCGCCATGCAGGGCGCCCGCCAGCGAGAGCGCACCCGTGGGTTCGACCACGATTTTCTTGCGTTCCGCGTAAAAGCGCATGGCCTGCACCAGATGCTCGTCCGCCACGGCCAGGATATCTTCGACATGCTCGCGGATGATGGCGAATGTGATATCGCCGATGGACTGGGTCTGCGCGCCGTCGGCAATGGTGTGGGGCGTGGGGATCTGCACGATCCGGCCTGCGCGCAGCGACTGGCGGGCATCGTCGCCGGCCTGGGGCTCGACGCCGTAGACCTTGCAGCCCGGGGCGAGCTGTCCGGCTGCCAGCAGGCTGCCCGACAGCAGGCCGCCGCCGCCCAGGCAGACGAACAGGTAGTCCAGATCGGGCACCTCCTCGAACAACTCCTTGGCCGCCGTGCCCTGGCCGGCAATCACGTCGCGGTGGTTGAACGGCGGGATCAGCGTCATGCCGCGCTCGTCGGCCAGGCGCCGGGAGATGGCTTCGCGGTCCTCGGTGAAGCGGTCATAGGTCACCACCTGGGCGCCGTAGGAGCGGGTGGCCGCCATCTTGGAGGCAGGCGCATCCTCGGGCATGACGATGAGCGCGGGCATGTCCAGCATCTGCGCGGCCAGTGCCACGGCCTGGGCATGGTTGCCCGAAGAGAAGGCCAGGGCGCCGCGCTTGCGCTGCTCGGGGGTGAACTGCGACAGCGCGTTGTAGGCGCCGCGTATCTTGAAGGCACCCGTGCGCTGCAGGTTCTCGCACTTGAAGAACAGCTGGGCGCCCAGCAGCTCGTCGGCGGTGCGGCTGCGCAGTATGGGGGTGCGGTGGGCCACGCCCTCCAGCCGGCCGGCTGCGGCGGCAACGTCGTCATAGGTGGGCAGCGAGGGAGGGCTGTTCGTCGTCATGGCGTGCGGTTCCGCAAAGTGGATGGAGGCGGTTTCGATCATAGCCGCATGCGCAGGCTTTCAGCGCCCTGAAATGCGCCAGCCGTTGCATGGCAACGGCTGGGTGCTATGGTGTTTGATGCGGCGCAGTGCCGGTGCGCCAGCGCTTCAGCGCTTCTTGTTGCCCAGGATGCCGCCGAGCACGCCGCGCAGGATTTCCTTGCCCAGCGAATTGCCCATGGTGCGCATGGTGGACTTGGCCATGGTCTGAACCAGGCCGTCGTGCTTGCCTCCGCGCGGGCCTGTGGTGCCGAACAGAAGATCCTTGAGCCCGTCCATCATGGCGCCGCCGCCTTCGCTGGCGGCGGGTGCGGCTCCGGCAGGGCTTGCCGGCGAGGCCCCGTCGCCGGATGCTGCCGTGCGTCCGCGCAGCACTTCGTAGGCCGATTCGCGGTCCACCGCCTTTTCATAGACACCTGCCACCAGCGATTGCGCCAGCAAGACCTTGCGCTGCTCCTCGCTGATCGGACCGATCTGGCTGCCCGGTGGAATGACATAGGCGCGTTCGGTGATGCCGGGGCGGCCCTTTTCATCGAGGAAGCTCACCAGGGCCTCGCCCACGGCCAGCTCCGTGATGGCGGCCTCGATGTCCAGCCCCGGCTTGGGCCGCATCGTGGTGGCCGTGGCCTTGACGGCCTTCTGGTCGCGCGGCGTGAAGGCGCGCAGCGCATGCTGCACGCGATTGCCCAGCTGGGCCAGCACGGTGTCGGGCACGTCCATCGGGTTTTGCGTGACGAAATACACGCCCACGCCCTTGGAGCGCACCAGGCGCACCACCAGCTCGATGCGTTCGAGCAGCACCTTGGGCGCATCGTTGAACAGCAGGTGGGCCTCGTCGAAGAAGAAGACCAGCTTGGGCTTGTCGGGGTCGCCGATCTCGGGCAGGCGCTCGAACAGCTCGGACAGCATCCACAGCAGGAAGGTGGAGTACAGGCGCGGCGAATTCATCAGCTTCTCGGCCGCCAGGATGTTGACCACGCCCTTGCCGCCCGCATCGGTCTGCATCAGGTCGTTGATGTCGAGCATGGGCTCGCCAAAGAATTTGTCGCCGCCCTGCGACTCGATGGCCACCAGCCCGCGCTGTATGGCCCCCACGCTGGCGGCACTGATGTTGCCGTACTCGGTGGTGAACTGCTTGGCGTTGTCGCCCACGTGCTGGAGCATGGACCGCAGGTCCTTGAGGTCCAGCAGCAGCAGTCCGTTGTCGTCGGCAATCTTGAAGACCAGGTTGAGCACGCCCATCTGCGTGTCGTTCAGGGCCAGCATGCGCCCGATCAGCAGCGGCCCCATGTCCGAAACCGTGGCGCGCACCGGATGGCCCAGCTCGCCGAACACGTCCCACAGCGTGGTGGGGCAGGCCAGGGGCTGGGGAATCTCGATGCCGCGCTCCTGCAGCGAAGCCGCCATCTTGGCGCCGGTGCTGCCGCTTTGGCTGATGCCCGACAGGTCGCCCTTGATGTCGGCCATGAACACCGGCACGCCGATTTCGGAGAAGCCTTCCGCCATTTTCTGCAGCGTCACGGTCTTTCCGGTGCCCGTGGCGCCGGTGATCAGGCCATGTCGATTGGCCAGTGCGGGCAGCAGCAGGCATTCTGTGGCAGAGTGGCGGGCGATCAGAAGTGGAGCGGCCATTTCGGGTTTCCTCGGGGGAGCATGCGGTCAAAAGTAAAATCCCAGCCGCAAGGTTAAATCAATATCAAAGGACAGCCTGTGGCAGGACACAGTAAATGGGCCAATATCCAGCACCGCAAAGGCCGCCAGGACGAAAAGCGCGGCAAGGTCTGGACTCGCATCATCCGTGAAATCATGGTGGCGGCACGCACGGGAGGGGGCGATCTCAGCGCCAACCCGCGCCTGCGCCTGGCGGTGGAAAAGGCCAAGGCGGCCAACATGCCGGCCGACAACATCAAGCGCAACATCGACAAGGCCACGGGCAATCTCGAAGGCGTGACCTACGAGGAAATCCGCTACGAAGGCTACGGCATTGGCGGCGCGGCCATCATCGTGGACACCATGACCGACAATCGCGTGCGCACTGTGGCGGATGTGCGTCATGCCTTCAGCAAGTACGGTGGCAACATGGGCACGGAGGGTTCCGTGTCCTTCCAGTTCAAGCATGTCGGACAACTGATCTTTGCTCCCGGAAGCGGCGAGGACCAGATCATGGAAGTGGCGCTGGAGGCCGGTGCCGAGGACGTGATCACCGATGATGAGGGGGCCATCGAGGTGCTGACCGCACCCGCCGAGTTCGAAACCGTGCGCGACGCGCTGCAGGCCAAGGGCCTGACGCCGGAGGTGGCTGAAGTCACCATGCGCCCGGAAAACACCATCGCCCTGCAAGGCGATGACGCAGCCCGCATGCAAAAGCTGCTGGACATGATCGAAGACCTGGATGACGTACAGGACGTCTACCACAACGCTGAACTATGAAAATTCTTGTGATTGGTGGCGGAGGCCGCGAGCACGCCCTGGCGTGGAAACTGGCTGAATCGCCGAAATCGACCAAGGTCTATGTGGCCCCCGGCAACGGTGGCACGGGCCTGGCCGGCGGCAAGGTGGAGAACCTCAACATCACCGACCCGCAGGCGCTGCGCGAGTGGGCGCAGGCCGAGAAGGTCGCGCTGACCGTGGTCGGCCCCGAGGCGCCTTTGGCGGCCGGCGTGGTCGATGAGTTCCGTGCCCATGGCCTGCGCATCTTCGGCCCCTCCAAGGCGGCCGCCCAGCTGGAAAGCTCCAAGGCCTTCTCCAAGGACTTCATGGCGCGCCACGGCATCCCCACGGCGCTCTACGAGACTTTCACCGACCCGGTTGCTGCCCACGCCTATGTGGACCGCCTGGGTGCGCCCATCGTGGTCAAGGCCGACGGCCTGGCCGCAGGCAAGGGCGTGGTCGTTGCGACCACGCTGCAGGAAGCCCACGACGCCGTGGACTTCATGCTCGTGGACAACAAGTACGGCGTGGCCCACAACGACGGCGGCGCCCGCGTGGTGATCGAGGAATTCCTCGCCGGCGAGGAAGCCAGCTTCATCGTGCTGTGCGACGGCAAGAACGTCCTGGCCCTGGCGACCAGCCAGGACCACAAGCGCCTGAAGGACGGCGACCAGGGCCCGAACACGGGCGGCATGGGCGCCTACTCGCCCGCGCCCGTGGTCACGGCCGACGTGCATGCCCGCGCCATGCGCGAGATCATCCTGCCGACCATCCGCGGCATGGAAAAGGACGGCATTCCCTACACCGGCTTCCTGTATGCGGGCCTGATGATCGATGCATCCGGCCATCCCAAGACGCTGGAGTTCAACTGCCGCATGGGCGACCCCGAGACCCAGCCCATCATGATGCGTCTCAAGAGCGATCTGGTGGACGTCATGCTGGCGGCCACCGATGCCAAGCTCGACCAGGTCGAGCTGCAATGGGACCGCCGCACGGCGCTGGGCGTGGTCATGGCCGCAGCAGGCTACCCCGAGGACCCGCGCAAGGGCGATGCCATCAGCGGGCTGCCGCAGGACGCCGCCGATGCCATGGTCTTCCATGCCGGCACCCAGCTCAAGGATGGCGTTCCCGTCACCAGCGGTGGCCGCGTACTGTGCGTCACCGTGCTGGCCGACAGCGTCAAGCAGGCCCAGCAAAAGGTCTATGACGTGGCGCGCGGCATCCATTTCGATGGTGCCCAGTACCGCCGCGACATCGGCTTCCGTGCCGTGAAGAACTGAGTCCATGGCAGAGCAATCGACCGGGCAGGCGCTGCCCGTGGCCCAGGTGCGCGAGTACCTGACGGGCCTGCAGGCCCGCATCACGCAGGCGCTGGAACAGGTGGAAGGCGAGGGCGGTGCACGCTTTCTGTCCGACGCCTGGAGCAAGGGCCCCGGCGAGCGCCTGCAGGGCGATGGCATCACCCGCATCATGGAAGGCGGCCGCGTGTTCGAGCGCGCGGGCTGCGGCTTCTCGCATGTGCGCGGGCCGCAGCTGCCGCCCTCGGCCACGCAGCACCGGCCTGAGCTGGCCGGTGCGCCGTTCGAGGCCATGGGCGTGTCCCTGGTCTTCCATCCGCGCAATCCTTTTGTGCCTACGGTGCACATGAATGTGCGAATGATTGCAGCCGGCTCAGGTGCGGCCGGCTCAGGTGCGGCAGGGCAGCCGGGCAACGAACCCACCTGCTGGTTCGGCGGCGGCATGGACCTGACGCCGGTCTACGGCTTCGAGGAAGATGCACAGCACTTTCACCGCGTCTGCCGCGATGCGCTGGCGCCTTTTGGCGACACGCTCTACCCGCGCTTCAAGACCTGGTGCGACGAGTACTTCCGCCTGAAGCACCGCAACGAGCAGCGCGGCATCGGCGGCATCTTCTTCGACGACTTCTCGGAACTGGGCCAGGCGCGCAGTTTCGACATGCTGCGCTCGGTGGGCGATGCCTTTCTGGAGTCCTACCTTCCCATCGTCGAGCGCCGCCAGGCCATGGACTACGGGCAGCAGCAGGTCGATTTCCAGCGCTACCGCCGCGGCCGCTATGTGGAGTTCAACCTGGTCTGGGACCGGGGCACGCACTTCGGCCTGCAGTCCGGCGGGCGCACGGAGTCCATCTTGCTGTCCATGCCACCGCATGCGAGCTGGAGCTACCAGCGCGAGGACGCGCCCGGCACCCCCGAGCGCGCTTTGCTGGAGCAATTCCTGGTGCCTCGCGACTGGCTTTGAGCCCGAAAGCCGCCCTCCCGAGCGGCGTGGCGAAATCCGCGCGTGCAAGGGAATAGGCGGCAAAACTATAATTTCAATAGCTTGAGGCGCAGCGTTGGCTGCGTTCTCCACTTTCTTCGGCGCGAAATCTTCCGGCGATCTGTGGGCGAACTCCATGCATTTTGGAGCGCCGCTACAGCCCAGCCCTCTACGGGCCGCACGGCGCTCGCGCTATATTGATCCCATTCCTATTCCATTGATCACCGCCTGATGACCACTTCCACCAAATCGGATTCCGCAGCCAAGCGCGACGTGACCAAGCTGCAACGCGCCATTGTTGACGGCCTCGAAAACGTCAAGGCCCAAGACATCCAGGTCTTCAATACCGAAAAGCTCTCGCCGCTGTTCGAGCGCGTGATCGTGGCTGCGGGCACCTCCAACCGCCAGACCAAGGCGCTGGCCTCCAGCGTGCGCGACGCCGTCAAGCAGGCCGGTTTCCCCGTGCCGCGCCAGGAAGGCGAAGAAAACGGCGAGTGGATCATCGTGGACTGCGGCCAGGCCGTGGTCCATGTCATGCAGCCGGCCATCCGCCAGTACTACCGCCTGGAAGAGATCTGGGGCGAGACGCCTGTACGCCTGAAGCTGGGCGCTCCCAAGCCCACGCGCTCGGCTGCCACCGACAAGGCGGAAGAAAAGGCCAAGAAGGCTGCAACCAAGAAGGCGGCGGCAACCGCTGCCAAGCCTGCAGCCAAGAAGGCCGCTTCTGGCGCAGCCTCCGCCGCCGCCAAGAAGCCCGCTGCCAAGAAGGCGGCCCCTGCCAAGGCCGCTGCACCCCGTTCCGCAGCGGCAAAGCCGGCTGCCGCAAAGTCGGCTGCTGTGAAGTCGGCCGCAGCCAAGTCGCCGGCCGGCAAGACGGCGGCGCCCAAGGCCATCAAGACCGTGGTGGTCAACCGCGCCCCCGCCAAGGCCAAGGCTGGCGCCGCTGCCAAGCCTGTCGCCAAGCCGGCAGCCAAGCGCGCTCCCCGCGCCAAGGCCTGAGCGGTTCAGGGCTGACGCTGCATGAAGCTGTTGATCGTGGCCGTGGGCCAGCATGTGCCCGACTGGGCGCAGACAGCCTACGACGACTACGCCAAGCGTTTTCCTCCGGAACTCAAGGTGGAGCTCAAGGCCGTCAAGACGGAGCCACGCGGCTCCAAGACGGTCGAGACCCTGTACGCGGCCGAGCGCAAGCGCATCGAGGCCGCCATTCCGCGCGGCACGCGCATCGTGGTGCTCGATGAGCGCGGCACCAATCTGACGACCAAGGCCCTGGCCCAGCGCCTGCAGGGCTGGCAGCTGGAGGGCGATGACGTGGCCCTCATCATCGGAGGCCCGGACGGTCTGGACCCCGCCTTCAGGCAGGCCGCACACGAGCGCATACGCCTGTCGGACCTGACCCTGCCGCATGCCATGGTGCGGGTGCTCCTTATCGAGCAGCTGTACCGTGCCTGGTCGGTCAACGCCGGCCATCCCTACCACCGGGAATAGCGGCAGCGGCGGTGTCATGCGGATCGGAAGATCTCGTGATACTATGATTTTGATAGCCTTCGGCGCTTTGATACAAAGGGCTGAAGGCATTTCTCATTTTCATCATGCCGCCCTTCATCTACCTAGCCTCCCAAAGCCCCCGACGCCGCCAACTGCTGGAGCAGCTGGGCGTGGCCCATGAGCTTTTGCTGCCCAATGCGGATGGCGACATCGCCGAAGATGCCGAGGCCATGGAAGCCGAGCTGGCCGGCGAGGCAGCGCGCGACTACGTGCAGCGCGTGACCGCACTCAAGCTCGACGCTGCCGTGGCCCGCCACGCGCGCCGTGCGCTGGCTGCCGCTCCCGTGCTCTGCTCGGACACCACGGTGGCGCTCGACGGCCGCATTCTGGGCAAGCCCGCCGATGCCGACGATGCACGCCGCATGCTGACGGGGCTTGCCGGCCGAGAGCATGAGGTGCTGACGGCCGTGGCCATACAGCATGGCGCGCGGCGCCTGGCTGCGCTGTCGGTCTCCCGGGTTCGCTTTGCGGCCATGAGCGCTCAGCAGATCGATGCCTACGTGGCCTCGGGCGAGCCCATGGGCAAGGCCGGTGCCTATGGCATACAGGGCCGTGCGGCGGCCCATGTGCAGTGGCTGCAAGGCAGCTACTCGGGCATCATGGGCCTGCCGCTGTTCGAGACGGCGGCGCTGTTGCGCGAGCTGGGCTGGGCGCTGTAGGCCAGCTCCCCGACCTGGGCCCCGAGGGGCGTGCAGGCGGGCGCGCACGGCCGATGGCAGCGCGCGGCACGGCAAGATGTCTGCCGGGCCGCTCCGGCCGAGAAATACAAACGACAAAGCACACCACAGGCACAGCATGCAGCAAGACATTCTGATCAATTGGTCGCCACAGGAAACGCGCGTGGCCATCATCGAGAACGGCGCCGTCCAAGAACTGCACATGGAGCGCCCGCTGGAGCGCGGCCTGGTCGGCAACGTGTACCTGGGCAAGGTCTCGCGTGTGCTGCCGGGCATGCAGTCGGCCTTCATCGACATCGGCCTGGAGCGCGCGGCCTTCCTGCACGTGGCCGATGTCTGGCAGCGGCAGGAAGGGGGCGAGGCCCCCATGTTTGCGCGCAAGGACATGCCTGTCGTGCCCATCGAAAAGCAGGTTTTCGAGGGCCAGACCATCATGGTGCAGGTCATCAAGGATCCGATCGGCACCAAGGGCGCGCGCTTGTCCACGCAGATCAGCATTGCGGGACGCCTGCTGGTGCTGCTGCCGCAGGACGACCACATCGGCATCTCGCAGAAAATCCCGCAGGGCGAGCGCGATGCCCTGCGCGCCCGGCTGCAGGGCCTGGTCGGCACCAAGGAGACCGGCGGCGGCGGCGGCTTCATCCTGCGCACCAATGGCGAGGACTCCAGCGACGCCGAGCTGGCCGACGACATCCGCTACCTGCGCAAGACCTGGAGCCGCATCAAGGAGGCCTCGGTGCGCCTGCCGCCCATGTCGCTGCTGCACCAGGATCTGAACCTGCTGCAGCGCGTGCTGCGCGATCTGGTGGGCGAAGGCACCCAGAGCATCCGCATCGACTCCAAGGAGCAGTTCGCCCTGCTCATGACCTTCGGGCAGGAGTACATGCCGGCGGCCGTGCCCAAGCTGCAGCATTACCGCGGCGAGCGGCCCATCTTCGATCTGTTCGCCATCGACGAGGAAATCGCCCGCGCGCTGGGCCGGCGGGTGGACCTCAAGTCGGGCGGCTACCTGATCGTGGACCAGACCGAGGCGCTGACCACGGTGGACGTCAATACCGGCGGCTACGTGGGCGCGCGCAACTTCGACGACACCATCTTCAAGACCAACCTGGAAGCCGCCCACCAGATCGCGCGCCAGCTGCGCCTGCGCAACCTGGGCGGCATCATCATCGTGGATTTCATCGACATGGTGCGCGACGACCACCAGGCCGAGGTGCTGTCCGAATTCAAGCGCCAGCTCGGGCGCGACCGCGTCAAGACCATGGCGGGCGGTTTCTCGCAGCTGGGCCTGGTGGAGATGACGCGCAAGCGCACGCGCGAATCGCTGGCCCACATGCTGTGCGAATCCTGCCCTGTCTGCCAGGGCAAGGGCCATGTGAAGACCGTGCGCAGCGTCTGCTACGAGGTGCTGCGCGAAATCCTGCGCGAGGCGCGCCAGTTCAACCCGCGCGAGTTCCGCATCGTAGCCTC
This sequence comes from Delftia sp. CH05, assembly GCF_009827015.1. Taxonomy (NCBI): domain Bacteria; kingdom Pseudomonadati; phylum Pseudomonadota; class Betaproteobacteria; order Burkholderiales; family Comamonadaceae; genus Delftia; species Delftia sp. CH05. The sequence goes on from NZ_WUMG01000009.1 coordinate 76,658, forward strand.
GCCCAAGGTGGTCGAGATGTTCCTGGACGAGGAAAGCCAGCACCTGGCCGGCCTGTCCGACTTCATCAAGAAACCCATCTCGCTGCAGGCCGAGACCGCCATGGCACAGGAGCAGTACGACATCGTGCTGCTGTGAACCGGTATTTATCTTGCCAATTCATTATCAATAGCGATTCGGCATCTTTTGCGCAAATGGGTTCATATGAATCGATTTGCGCGTTGCTATGGATTGTCGATTCCCGATAATTAACTTTGTCTCGGCATTTTTGATACCGTTTGTTGCAATCAGTGCCTCAGCAACTGAAAGGGTGACAAATGGGAATCGACTCCACCATTGTGCGTGCTGCCATACACCCGGGAATTGGTGTGGCGCGTATTGGCAATAGCCCGGATGGGTACTATGTCGGCCCCGAGCTGATGCATGTGCCGCCCATGGCGCCGGGCAGCCTGCGTGATGCGCAGGGCGCGCTCAAGCGCCAGGCTGCGCGCTTTCGCATCTACGGCTACAACGCCGCAGGCGAAGTGGTGCGTGAACTCACGGCCGACCAGGACGAAATCGAATGGGAAGTCGAACTGGCCAATACCAAAGCCGCCTGGTATCAATTCCAATTGGCGCTGGACGTGCCTGAAGCCGCAACGGCCGATCCCACGATTTTGCGCAATGCCACGGTGAAGGACCGGAAAAGCCTGGCCATTCGACCGGGAGCCCGCCGAATTGCCAAAGGCTCGGCCCCGGTGGCATTCGATAGCGGTAGTTTCTGCGGCAAGCCGGTTTATCTGGGCGAATTGCGCATTGAAAAGACGGGCCAGCTTCTCGTGCTGGGAGGCCGTGGCGTCTCTGCCTCCGTGGATGGCTCCAAGGCCACCACGTTCGCGAACAACGAGGGCTGGCATGACGATGTGGCCGACGGCCCGGTGCGCGCGAAGGTCGTCGTGGACGGCGTTTCCGTGCCGGTGGATGCGGCATGGGTCACGGTTGCGCCGCCCAACTACGGCCCGCAGATGAAGTCGGTGCGCACCATGAAGGACCTGATGGAGGATGTTTTCATCCGCTCGGGCATGGCTGCGTTTCCGCTGCAGGTCTCCTTCAGCCGGCACATCCTGCCCATACTCCAGCGCCAGAGCAGCCTGCAGTGGGCGAACAAGGGCTTTGCATCCCAGTTCGGCTGGGGCGGGGCGGCCAGTGCAGATGACGAGGCGTGGATCGCCAGGCTCAACAGCCCGGGCACGACCTGGGCCGAGCTGCGCCAGCAGGTGGCCAATGCCTTCCGGCGCTTTGACCGGGACGGCGCATCCCCCCAGCCCTGGCCCTGGCTGTATGGCGACGCCATGGCCGTGCCGCCGGCCGACACGCCGCGCCAGCATGCGGCGCTGACGGCCACGCAGCTGAGGATGCTGGACCTGTGGGCCGCAGGCCACTTTCTCTCCGACTGGACGCCCGGCCAGAAGTACCCGGCCCAGCTGTCCGATGTGCCGCTGCAGGAGCAGCCCACCATGCTCGACCATGCCGCCATGGACGACTGCCTGGCCGATGCCTTTCACCCGGGTTGCGAGATCACCTGGCCCATGCGCCACGCCAGCATGTACCGGGCGCCATTTCGCATCCGCGAGGCGGCCGAGAACCCGCCCGAGCTGCAGCTCTACGGCTCGCGGCTCACCCCCGCCGTGGCGCTGTCCGAGAGCGGGCCGCTGTATGCACAGGTGGCCGGTGACCTCACGCGCTGGATGGCCGTTCCCTGGCAGACCGACACCGCCAGCTGCCGCAGCGGCTACTACGCCGGCTACGGCCCGCGCTACGACCCCTACCTGCCCACGTTCTGGCCGGCCCGCGTGCCCAACCAGGTGCTGACGCAGGAGGCCTATGAAAAGGTCATCGATACCGAACTGCCGCGCGATCAGCGTGTCGCCGCCTTCAACCGGCGCGAGTCGTGGTTCCGCACCCTGGGCGAGGGAGGCTATGAGAGCGAAATCAACCGCATGATCAGCCACTTCGGTGACATGGGCGTCATCGAGAATCGGCCGGGCCCGCTTGGCGACAAGGACTTCCCGCCGTTGATGCAGGTGGAAAACCGCATCGCCCCGGCGCCGTCGCACATGCTCAAGACTGCCGTGCAACCGGCCGGGCAGGAAGCGCCTCCCCGCATCGAGCCCTTCGACGCAGACAACGAAGAGCAGCTGCGCGCCCTGACGCAGCGCGGCCCGGTGCTGCCGCGCTGAATGGCGGCCACGTCTATGTCTGCGCATGCCATGGCCACCGCGCCGCTGCCGGATGAACTGGATGTGCTCGTCGTGGGCGCGGGACCGGCGGGCGCGGCCGTTGCCGCGCAGCTGGCGGGGCATTGCCGCGTGGCGCTGGTAGGACGCGCCGTGCAGGCAGGGCGGGCCATTGGCGAAACCCTGCCCGCTGCGGCCCGGGTGATTCTGTCCGACCTGGGCGTGTGGGATGCGTTCGCGGCACAGGGCCACCGTCCTGCCTGGTCGCGGCGGTCATTGTGGGGAAGCTCCGAGGTCATCTTTCAGGACGCACTGTTCGACCCACATGGCGCGGGCTGGCACCTGGACCGCAAGCGTTTCGACGCCATGCTGCTGGAGGCTGCGCGCAGCCGTGGCGTGCCCTGCCTGGTGCCCGCCACGCTGCGCAGCCTGCAGCGCCAGCCACCGGGCGCACCCATGCGCTGGCGCTGCCTGATCGATAGGGCGCAGGGCGACCCGGCGCACGGCCCGTTGGAGCTGTCCTGCCGCATCGTGGTCGATGCCACGGGCCGCGCGGCCCGGGTGGCCCGGCAGGCGGGTGCCGAGGTCCGCCGCGACGGCCGCCTGGTCTGTTTTCACGCCTGGGTGGAGCCGCCATCGCATGAGCATGCAGGCACCACCATGATCGAGTCGGATGCCGAAGGCTGGTGGTACAGCGCCGATCTGCCCGATGGCAGTTGCGTGATTGCCTGGCAGACCGATATCGACCTGCCCGAAGCCCGCCGCCTGCGCAGCACGGCGGATCTGCTGGACATGGCCGATCGCACGGCCCTGGTGGGCGCGCGCAGCGTGGGCAGCCAGGTGCTGGAGCCGTTGCGGGTGGCCGCCGCCCACGAGCAATGGCTGGATGCAGCCAGCGGGGCGGATTGGCTGGCCGTGGGCGATGCCTGCCTGTCCTTCGATCCGCTGGCATCGCAGGGCCTGCTCAACAGCCTGGTCACCGGCAGCGAGGCCGCCCTGGCCGTGCGCCGCAGCCTGGCGGGCGACGCCGGTGCGTTGCCTGCCTGGGATGCGTGGATCCGGCCGATACGCGCCGCGTACCGCAGCCATCACGAGCACTACTATGCGCTGGAGCCGCGCTGGGCGAACGAGACGTTCTGGGCCCGCCGCCAGCGGGCGCCGGAGGCGGGGAACGGAGCCGGCGTTATTGCCGCTCCAGCTTCGCCGTCTGAACGATGGCATTCCAGCGCTGGTACTCGGCCCGCGTGAATTCGCGGAAGGCCTTGGAGTCCAGCAGGCGCACTTCGCCGCCCAGCGCCGTCACCTTGGACTTGAAGTCGGCATGGCCCGCCACCTTGAGCGTGGCATCCTCCAGCCGCTTGACGATGGCGGCCGGCGTGCCCTTGGGCGCCAGCACGCCGTTCCAGGTGCCGGTCACGAAGGCGGGGTAGCCGCTTTCCTTCATGGTCGGCACATCGGGCAGGGCGGGCAGGCGCTGCTCCGAGGTCACGGCCAGGGCCTTGAGCTTGCCCGACTGCACGAAGGGCAGGGCGGGCGTCACGTTCTCGAAGATGAAATCGATCTGGCCGCCCAGCAGGTCGGTCAGGGCCGGCGCGCTGCCCTTGTAGGGCACATGCACCATGTCCAGCTGGGTGGCGCTCTTGAACAGCTCGCCCGACAGGTGGACCGTGGAGCCGCTGCCCGGCGAGCCATAGCTCATGCCGGTCTTTTGCGCGGCGGAGCGTGCCACCAGGTCCTTCACCGTCCTGGCGGGCGTGCGCGCCTCGTTGACCACCAGCACGTTGGGGATGGTGGTGACCAGGGCCACGTATTCGAAATCGCCCAGGTTCTTCTCGCTCAGGTTCTTGTACAGGCTCTGGTTGATGGCCTGGGTGCCGGCCGTGCCGAACAGCAGGGTATAGCCATCATTGGCCGCCGAAGCCACGCGGCTGGCGCCGATGGAGCCGTTGGCGCCGGAGATGTTTTCCACGATCACGGGCTGGCCCAGCGACTCGGACAGGCCCTGTGCCACCATGCGCGCCAGCACATCGGTATTGCCGCCAGGAGCGAAGGGCACGACCAGCTTGACCGGCCGGGTGGGATAGGCATCCGCCCAGGCCTGGGGCAGGGGCAGCAGCGTGGCGCCAAGCAGCGCGGCCGCGCGCAGGAATTGCTTGCGTGAAAGGGTACGGGGCATGGGGGATGTCTCCTTGTCGATGTTCTGGTGGCGCAGCGGCTGGGGCCAGCGGCGGATTTTTCAGGCGGGCCAATGCTGGGTGGTGGCTGTCTTGACGTCAATCAATGTTTTGGCAGGACGTCATGCGGCGGGCGAATGACCTGTCCGGCCTTGCTCGGCAAATGAGAAGGATTGCGTTGACATGCGCCCGTCATTGCGCCTGCCATCACGGCGCAAGGCTCCGGGACTCGCCTGTGGCATGGACCGCACCGCTGCTGAATCCGCCTCCGGCGCTGCCGTGAAACTGCCCGCGAACATGCGGCTTTGCGGCGCCTGCGTGGACGTGCACGATGCGCCCCATGGCATGGGCCGGCGCCCGTTACGGCGCCGGGGTGGGGCGGGCATTGCCGATGTCCATGCCGACGCCAATGCCGATGCAGCTCAGAAATCCGCCTTCAGGCTCACCGTCAGATTGCGCGGCTCGCCCCACCAGCCCTGGTTGTAGAAGCCGATCTGGCTGTAGTACTGGCGGTCCAGCAGGTTGTTGAGCTGCACGCTGGCCGACCAGGTGGGGTCGAGGCGGTAGTGGGCCGAGAGGTTGACCACCAGGTAGCTGCCCTGGCCTACCTGCACGCTCTGGCGCAGCGGGTTGGTCACGTTCTGCCAGATGCGGCTTTGCCAGCGCAGGTTGCCGCCCAGGCTCAGGCCTTGCAGCGCACCCTCGAAGCTGCGCATGGCCGTGAGCTTGACCAGGCTGCGCGGGTGCGTTGTGTTGAAGGCGGCGCCGCTGGCGCTGCGCGCCGTGTAGTGCGTGTAGCTGGCGCCCAGGCGCCAGCCCCGGGCCGGCTCGCCGCTGAGTTCCAGGTCGATGCCGCGCACCTGCGCGCCCTTGACTCCCCGGTAGGCCTTCTGGTCCGTGGTGCCGTCGATGAATTCGCCCGTGTCCTGCGCCAGGTTGTCCTGGCGGGTCTGGAACAGCGCGGCAGAACCCTGCAGCCGGTCCTGCAGCCAGGAGCCCTTGAGGCCCAGCTCGAAGGCCTGGCCGGTGATGGGGTCCAGGATGCTGCCTTGCTTGTCGCGGTAGTTCTGGGGCGTGAAGATTTCCGTGTAGCTCAGGTAGGCCGTGTGCCGGGCATCGATGTCCCACAGCAGGCCGGCGTAGGGCGTGATTTCGTTGCTGTAGCGGTAGTCGCGCAGGCTGCCGAAGTAGTTCTGGCGCGTGGACCAGCGGCTCAGCCGGGCACCGGCCACGGCCGTCCAGCCATCGGCCAGCGACAGGCGCCCCACGGCATAGCCGCCGCTTTGGCGCATGCGGCTGTCGTCGCCGCCGTTGGAGACGTCGGACCAGCCCGGCTCGGCCAGGCTGCCGTTGCGCCAGTCGAGGAAGTTGTCCGTGGCAGGCGGCGTGCCCAGCGGTGCGTAGCGGCGGATGTCGATGTCGTCGCGCACATGGTTCCAGCCCACGGCAATCTCGTGCTGGCGCCCGAACAGCGCGACCGGGCCGCTGGCCGTGAGGTGCAGGCTGTCGCGCGAGCGGTCGCCCCGGTACTTGATGAAGGAGTTGGCCATGCCCAGGCCGGTGCTGGCGTCCGGCGCGCCGCCCCGGTAGACGTAGCGCATGTCGTAGTTGCCGTCGTTGCGGCTGTAGGCGGCGCGCAGCAGCCAGCGGTTGTCCAGCCGGTGCGTCAGGTCCAGCGTGGCCGTGGTGTTCTCCGTGCCGAAATGCGACCAGCGCGTGTTGTTGGACACCGAGCGGTCGAAGGCCGTGCGGCTGCCGTCCGCATAGAACAGCGGAAAGCCGGCGCCCATGCCGGGACTGGTGTTCTTCTGGTATTCGAGGCTGGTGACGAGCCGGGTGGCGGGCGTCAGGGCCGCGCTGACCACGGCGTACAGGCCCTGCCTGCGCTGGCCGAAGTGGCTGACGTAGCTGTCGCTGTCCGATTGCACGGCCACGACGCGGCCATGCACGCGGCCTTCGCGGTCCAGCGGCAGGGACAGATCGGCCTCGGCGCGGCGCAGGTTCCAGCGGCCCAGCGTCAGCGATGCATGGCCGCCCGCCGTCTCGCGCGGCTGCTTGCGCACGAAGTTCACCGTGGCCGACGGATCGCCCGAGCCATTGAGCAGGCCCGTGGCGCCGCGCACGATTTCCACGCTGTCGTAGAAGGCGGTGTCCATGTCGGTGGCGCCGAAGTTCCACAGGCTGTTGATGGGCGAGGCCAGCCCGTCGAACTGGAAGTTGCTGACGCCGAAGCCGCGCGAGGAAAACTGGTAGCGGTTGCTGTCGCTGCGGCTGACCGACAGGCCGGGCGCGGAGGCCTCCAGCGTCTGCGAGACCGTGAGCTGGCCTGCATCGTCCATGAGCTGGCGCGTGATCACGCTGACCGACTGCGGAGTTTCGCGTGCCGACAGTTGCAGGCCCGTGGCCGTGCCTGTGGAGCCGCTGGTATAGCGGGCCGTGCCTTCGGTGGTGCCGGCATCGGCGGCGGCGCGCACGGTGACGGTGCCCAGTTCGGTGTCGCCTTTCCTGGCAGGGGGCCTGTCCTCGTCGGCGGCCCAGACTGCTGACGCAGGGGCGGCACACAGGGCACAGATCAGCAGGGACAGGGGGGGCCGCGCGCCTTGTGGGTGTCGCGGGGCGGGGTTTTGGATGCGAATGCTCATCATTTCCATGGTCCTGGGCGTGAGCCCGGATTGTGGGAAATGTGCGCCGCCGCCGCCTGTTCCCGGCGACGCCAGTCCTATGGCTTGCGACGCAGGCTGCCTTGGCTGGACGCGTGGCCGAAGCGCTGGCGAAAGGCCGTGGCGAAATTGCTGGCGTGCTGAAAGCCCACGCAGTCGGCCGCTTCCTGCACGCTCCAGCCCTGTGCCAGCCGCTCGCGCGCCAGCTGCATTCGGCGCTCGCGCAGCCAGCCGAACACGGTCTGGCCGTAGGCGGCCTGGAATTTCTCGCGCAGCGTGGTCGGGCTCATGCAGGCCAGGCGCGCCAGGTCGTCCAGGCTGTACGCCTGGCCCGGCGCTGCATCCATGCACTCGCGCACGCGCTCCAGGCCGCGCCTGTCCCGGGGATGGATGCGCGGCAAGGGCGCAGGCCGCGGTTGCGCATGTGCCTGCAGCGCGCAGGCCAGCACCTGCAGCGCAATGCCTTCGCGGTGCAGCCGGGCCAGGCTGCCGCTCCAGACGCCATCGAGCAACTGGCGCAGCGACACCGCCAGATGCTCGGGCAGCGACCAGGCATGCAGTGGCGGGCCGGGTTGCCGCATGGCCTGGTGCAGCAGCTCGGCCAGTTCGGCATCGGCGCAGGCCTCGGGCGCCTCGATGGACAGGTTGAAGCCGCGCACCGTCTGGCCTGCCGCATGGGTGGCCTTGAGAATCTCGGTGTCGCCGCACGAGAATGCCGCCGCCGCATGGCGCGTCACGCTCAGTGCACGGCGGGCGCCCGGCAACTGCAGCTCGGCCTGGCCGTCCAGCAGGACCACGGCGGTGAAGCGCCGCGGGTGCTCGGATGTGGATTCATAGCCGTGGTCGATGCGGATGTCGGAGCTGACCAGTTGCAGGCCCGAGGGCAGCTGGTGCTCCTGCACCTGTCCCTCGAAGATGCAATCGTTTTCGGAGACGGCAGAGAGAAAGCGCACGCTGAAACCGTGGCGCTGGCGCATGGCGTCGAGCTGCGCCGTGGTGTAGCGCTGGGAGGAGGAGGGCATGGGTGAGCGGAACAAAAGGCCCGCAGCTGGATTCGAGAATGCTTCTCATTATCCGGGGCTGCAGGCCCGCTCGCCCACAAACCTCAGAGTTTGCGCAGCCGATCCAGTGCCGCGCGCAGCGTGCTGTCCTGCTTGGCAAAGCAAAATCGCACCACGCGCTGGTCGAAGCCGTCGCCATAGAAGGCCGACAGCGGGATGGCCGCCACGCCATGCTCCCGGACCAGCCACTGGCAGAACGCGGCTTCGTCCAGGTCCGACACGGCCGAGATGTCGGCGCAGACGAAATAGGTCCCCGCCGTGGGCAGAAGGCGCAGGCGCGAGCCTTCCAGGCCCTGGCGGAAAAGATCGCGTTTGGCCTGGTAGAAGGCGGGCAGCTGAAGATAGGGCGCGGGGTCGGCCATGTAGCTGGCCAGGCCCGCCTGCATGGGTGTGTTGACGGTGAAGACGTTGAACTGGTGGACCTTGCGGAACTCGGCCGTGAGTGCGGCCGGCGCGGCGACGGTGCCCACCTTCCAGCCCGTGACATGGTAGGTCTTGCCGAAGCTGGAGACGATGAAGGCGCGCGCCGCCAGGCCGGCAAAGCGCGCGGCGCTCTGGTGCTGGCGGCCGTCGTAGACCATGTGCTCGTAGACCTCGTCGCTGATCAGCAGCACGTCGGTGGGCGCCAGCAGCTCCTGCAGCTGCAGCATCTCGGCATCGCTCCAGATGGTGGCGCTGGGGTTGTGCGGGCTGTTGATGATCAAAAGCCGGGTGCGCGGCGTGATGGCGGCGGCAATTTTGGCGAAGTCGGGCTTGAAGCTGCCCGGCGTCAACGGTACGCGCACGGGCACGCCGCCGGCCAGCTCGATGTTGGGCACGTAGCTGTCGTAGCAGGGGTCGAGCACGATGACCTCGTCGCCAGCATGCACGGTGGCCAGGATGGCGGTGAGGATGGCCTGCGTGGCGCCGGCCGTGACCGTGATCTCGGTGCCCGCATCGTAGCTGCGGCCGTACAGCGCCTGTATCTTGTCGGCCATGGCCTGGCGCAGCTGGGGCAGGCCGGGCATGGGCGGGTACTGGTTGTGGCCAGCCTGCATGGCGGCCGTGACGGCATCGACCAGCCTGGGGTCGCAGCCGAAATCGGGAAAGCCCTGGCCCAGGTTCACCGCCTGGTGCTCGGCGGCCAGCGCCGACATGGTGGTGAAGATGGTCGTGCCCACATGGGGCAGGCGGCTGGGGAAGGCGGGCGTGCGGGGCGTGGCAGAAGTCATGGCGGAAACAGCGGACAGCGGGAGCGGACCCGCACTGCAGGTCCGGTGGGGCGGAGGATCAGAGTTCGTAGTCGTGCACGTGGCCGTTCATGGCGCGCATGATGAGATCGCGCGTCAGGCGGTCGCTGAGCAGTTCGGCGAATCGGTAGACGAAATTGCGCAGGTAGGCACCTCGCTTGATGGCCACGCGTGCCACGCTCTGGCCGAACAGGTGGCCCATGGGGCGCACGACCAGGTCATTGACCGGGTCGTCGCGCATGGCCATTTCGGCCACGATGCCGATGCCCAGGCCCAGGCGCACATAGGTCTTGATCACGTCGGAGTCAATGGCCTCCAGCACGATGCGCGGACGCAGGCGGCGCGTGGCAAAGGCCTGGTCGATCTTGCCGCGACCCGTGAACGAAGGGTGGTAGGTGATCAGCGATTCGTGGGCGATGTCGTCCAGCGTGATGCGCTCTTTCTGCGCCAGCGGGTGGCCTGTGGGCATGACCAGCACGTGCTGCCATTCGTAGCAGGGCAGGGTGACGAGATCGGGGTAGTCGGCCAGGGATTCGGTGGCCATGCCGATGTCGGCCACCTCGTCGATGACCATGCGCGCCACCTCTGCCGGAGTGGCCTGGTGCAGGCTGATCGTGACCTTGGGATACAGGTCGCGCAGCCGTGCCACGGCAGGCGGAAGCACGTAACGGGCCTGTGTGTGGGTGGTGGCAATCGACAGCGTGCCGCTGTCCTGGGCGCTGTACTGCTCGCCGATGCGCTTGAGATTTCCGATCTCGCGCATGATGAGCTCGATGCTCTTGAGCACCTCCAGCCCGGGTTCGGTGATGCGCTTGAGGCGCTTGCCGTGGCGCGCAAAGATGTCGATGCCCAGCTCCTCCTCCAGCTCGATGATGGCCTTGGAGACGCCGGGCTGCGAGGTGTGCAGGGCCTTGGCCGCCTCGGTGAGGTTGAGGTTGCGGCGCGCCGCTTCTTGGACGAATCGGAATTGGTGCAGGTTCATGGCGGTGACAGCAGGGTGCTGCACGCCATTATGCTGCATTTATATAAAGAAGCGATTCGTTATTTCAGCTTCCCGGTGCGCCACGGGGCTCCGTGGCCACCAGTGCCAGTTCTGCCAGCAGGGCCGTGACACGCGGATGCTCGCCCACGGCCGGCTGCAGGTCCACGGCCACCTGCGGATGGGTATCGCTTATCTCCTGCACCAGCTTCGGGATGTCCTCGCGCGCATGCTTGCCCGTGCCAAGGAACAGGGGCAGCACGGTGATGTGCGTGGCGCCGGCCTCGACCAGCCCGCGCGCGGCGGTGGGCAGGTCGGGCGCGCAGGCCTCCAGGTAGGCGCAGGCGGCCAGGGATTGGGGATGCGTCTGCTGAACGGCCTTCAGCACGGCCTCGATGGGTTGGCGCCACAAGGCGTCGCGCGAGCCGTGTGCCAGCAGGATCAGTCCGGTCCTGCCGGCAGATGTTGTCTCGTTTTGCATGGCAACGGTCCTAGCGGCGCAGCACCAGCCAGGTGAAGGCCGTCAATGAAAGAAGGCTGTAGAGCAGGCCCGGCGCCGCAGCGGTCAGCCAGGGCGACCAGGTCTGCAGCGTGCCGATGTAGCCGAACACGTTGTTCAGCAGGAAGAAGCTGATGCCGGCCATGACGCCGCCGAACACATAGGCCGCGATGCCGCCCGAGCGGAAATGCAGGTAGGCGAAAGGCAGGGCCAGCACCACCATCACCAGGCAGCTCATCGGGTAGAAGACCTTGCGCCAGAACTCGATCTCGTACTTCTGCGCAGCCTGGCCGTTGGCTTCCAGGTGGCGCACATACTGGAACAGCGAGATGGTGGACATCCGATCGGGCTTGAGCAAAGCGGCCGAGACCATCTCGGCGCTGATGCCCGTCTTCCAGTTCATGCTGTCTTCTTTCTCGCGCTGCAGCACCATGCCGCCGTCGGGCTTGGCCGTCAGGCGGCTGGCCTGCACGCCCTGGAGCATCCAGGATTCTCCGTCTTCGCTCACCTGCGCCGATTCCGCATGGATCTGGGCAGAGATGCGGCCCTGGCCGTCAAAGTCGAAGATACGCACATTCGAGAAATCGCCCGGCCCGCGAATGGCACGCACGTTGATGGCAATGGAATGATCGCCCTGGCGCTCCTTGAGCCAGGCACCCGTGGCCCCGCGTGACAGCTGGGCCAGGTGGATGGCGCGGATGTTCTGGCCCGCGTTCTCGGCCGCAGGTGCCAGGTAGTCGCCGGTGCCGAAGGTGACCAGCACAAAGCCCAGGCCCAGCACCATCAGCGTGCGCAGCGCCAGCCAGGGGCCCATGCCGCTGGTGCGCATGATGGTGAATTCCGAACTCTGGGCAAAGCGCGCCATCACGTAGATGGTGCCGATCAGCACGGTGATGGGCATCAGCTCGTACAGGTGGCTGGGAATGCGCAGCACCACGAAAAGCAGCGCGTGCGTGATCTTGTAGCCGTTGTCGCCGCCGCGCCCGACCCATCGCAGCTCATCGACCAGATCGAAGAAGAAGAACAGCGCCAGGAAGGCCAGCGTCACATAGCCGACGGCCGCGATGATGTCGCGGTACAGCAGGTTTCTCAGAACTCTCATCATGGCACCGCCTTCGCGTCGTCCAGGGCAGTCGGCTTGCAGGGCCTGCGCCACAGATCGCGCGGCGACCAGCGCCTGTGCCGCACCAGCAGCACCAGCAGCGCCAGCAGCAACGTGCCGCCGTGCAGCAGGGCCGTCATGGCGGGCATGCTCAGCTTGCCCGAGGCCACCCAGTTCTCGCCCAGCGTCATGAGGTTGTAGTACACGATGAAGGCGAACAGCGCGAGCATGAGGCTGCCGCTGCCACCGGCACGCGGGTTCACGCTGGCCACGGCCAGGCCCAGGATCACGAAGTTCAGCGCCGCCAGAGGCAGGCCTATGCGCCAGCCCAGTTCGGCGCGGTAGATGGGTTCGGTGCGCGGCAGCAGCTCATGCGTGTACGTGCTGCGCGCGGCCATTTCCTCGGCGGCGGCCAGATTGTTGCCGCTGCCGAGCTGCGTGCCGTATTCCTTGAACTCGCTGATCTTCACCGAGCCGTCGCTGGTCTGCGTCTCCATGCGCTGGCCGTCGGTCAGCACGGCCATGCGTTCGCCCTTGACCACTTCCAGCCGCGCCCCGCGCGCCGAGGTCACGGACTCGCGCCCGCGCTCATTGGCCACGATGAACACATTGTTGGCAGCGGTGGCGCTGGGCACGTCCTTGTCGATGAAGAACACGCGCGAGCCGCCGGCAGACTCCTGGAACTCACCGGGAGCGATGCGGTCGATGTCGCTGCGCTGCTCGAACTGGGTCTTGATCTGCTCGATCTGCTGATTGGCCCAGGGCAGGATGCCCAGGCCCAGCACGGCGATCACGGCCAGCACCGGCCAGGCAAAGCGCAGCAGCGGGCGCAGCAGGCTGGCCAGCCCCTGGCCTGCGGCGAACCAGATCACCATCTCGCTGTCGCGGTACATGCGCGACAGCGAACCGACCACGGCCACGAAAAGTCCCAGGCCCAGGATGGTGGGCAACTGGCCAAGCACCGTATACCCCATGACCAGCAGAACGTCGGAAGGGCTGACATTGCCCTTGTAAGCCTGACCCAGCGTGCGGATCAGCATCATGGTCATGACGACCGTGATCAGCACCACGACCGTGGCACCGAAGCTGCGGGCCAGCTCTTTGCGTATGGATGAATCGAATAACATTGGCTGAAAGGAAAACGCCGATTATGAACTTTGAACTGAAGCCGTTGACGACTGCCGCTGCAGTACGTGAAAAGTGTGACCTGTTGTTGGTGCTGGTGACCGAAGCCACGGCCACGGGCAGCGACGCGCTGTCCACCCTGGTCGCTCACGCGGTCAAGGCCGGAGATTTCGAAACGGCAGCCGGCAAGCAGTTGGCACTGTACGGCCTGCCGGCCGTGGCCGCCCGCCGCGTCGTGCTGCTGGGCGCGGGCAGCGGCTCGGCCCGCGACGTGCGCCAGGCCGTGGCAGGCGCAGGCTCGGCCCTCAAGGCAAGCGGCGTTGGCAAGGCCGTGCTGTGCTTCGGCTTCGAGGCCACGGGTGGCGCTGTTGCAGCAGCGGTGGTGGCAGCGGCCGATGCCTGCTACAGCTATACCCACACCAAGCCCCAGGCCAAGCCTGTGGCGCTCAAGAAGCTGGTGATCGCGGCGACGGGCGCCAGTGCCGCGTCCGGCAAGTCCGGCGACAAGAGCGGGGACAAGGGCGGCATCGCCGCCGCTTTCAAGATCGCCGTGGCCCAGGCCGAAGGCATGGCCCTGGCGCGCGAATGGGCCAATCGCCCGGCCAACCACGCCACTCCCATGCTGCTGGCCGACGCAGCCCGTGCCCTGGCCAAGCTGCCCGGCATCAGCTGCAAGATCCACGGCCCCGCCGAAGTCGCCAAGCTCGGCATGGGCGCCTTCATGGCCGTGGCCCAGGGGTCGGAGCAGCCGCTGCGCTTCATCGAGCTGCACTACAACGGCGGCGCCAAGGGCGCCGCGCCCGTGGTGCTGGTGGGCAAGGGCATTACCTTCGATACCGGCGGCATCTCGCTCAAGCCTGCCGCCGAAATGGACGAGATGAAGTTCGACATGGGCGGTGCCGCCAGCGTGCTGGGCGTGTTCCAGGCGCTGGCCCAGCTGCAGCCGGCCATCAACGTGGTCGGGCTCATTCCGGCCTCCGAGAACATGCCCGGAGGCGCAGCCGTCAAGCCGGGCGACGTGGTCACCAGCATGAGTGGCCAGACCATAGAAATCCTCAACACCGATGCCGAAGGCCGCCTCGTGCTCTGCGATGCGCTGACCTACGCCGCCCGCTTCAAGCCCCGCGCCATGGTGGACATCGCCACGCTGACCGGTGCCTGCGTCATCGCCCTGGGCGGGCTGCGCAGCGGCATGTTTTCGCCCAGCGACGAGCTGGCCCGTGCGCTGGAGCAGGCGGGCGATGCCGCGCTCGACCCGTGCTGGCGCATGCCGCTGGACGAGGAGTATGGCGAAGGCCTCAAGAGCAATTTCGCCGACATGGGCAATGTGGCAGGCCGCGCAGGTGGTGCGGTCACGGCGGCCAAGTTCCTGCAGCGCTTCGTGGGAGACATTCCCTGGGCTCATCTGGACATCGCCGGCACGGCCTGGAAGAGCGGCGCCGCCAAGGGCGGCACGGGCCGCCCCGTGGGCCTGCTGCTGCACTACCTGCTGGCCAGCGTCGATGCCGGCAAGGCGCCATCCAGGGCCGGCGCGCCCAAGTCGGTTGCGGCGCCCAAGGCCGGCTCTGCCAGCCGCCGCAAGGCAGCCGCTGCAGTCCAGCCGGAGCAGGCCTGATGGCATCGTCCCCATCCGCACGGGCCTGCGCGAAAGGAGCGTCGCTTGACTGAAGTGGCGTTCCATTTCAACGCGCCCGACAAGCTGGCCTATGTGTGCCGTCTTGCGCGCAAGGCACTGCGGCATCGCACGCAACTGGTGGTGCTGGGATCTTCCGCGTCGCTCAAGGCCTTGTCGCCCAGGCTCTGGAGTGTCTCGCCCACCGATTTCCTTGCCCACGCCGTCGAAGGCGATGGGGCCGGCATTGTGGCCTTCTCGCCCATCGTGCTGCTGGAGCGGCTGGACAGCGCGCCGCACCACGACATGCTGGTCAATCTGGGCGGCGATGTGCCAGAAGGATTCGAGCGCTTTGCGCGTGTCGTTGAAGTGGTGTCTGCCACCGATGAGGAAGACCGGCATCTGGCCCGGCAGCGCTGGAAGCATTACGTGGCGCAGGGGATTTCCATCAAGCGCCATGACCTGGTCCTCAAGGAGTAAGCCATGAGCGCTCCCTCCAAAACCCCGCCACGCTTTGTTCCCACGCTCACCGATGTCGTGCCGGTCGATGCAGTGCAGTCGCCGGTGGCAGAACCGCCCGCTGTCGCTGCTTCCGAACTGCCGCACAGTGGCGAGACCGATTCCTGGGCGAGCGAAGGCATGCTTGCGCCACGCCGCGGCCTGGTTTCCATGCCCGCGTCCCTGCCGCCGCTGCCCCTGGATCTGCAACCCCAGCGGTCCGTGGTCGCCGAGCCTGCGCCGCCTGGACAGGGCCCGCGGCCTGCAGTGCAGCCCGTGCATTCCGACTATCTGCCGCCCAGTGCGCCGTCCGTGGAAATGCAGCTGGCCCAGGAGAGCCGTCTGCTCGAAGTGGCCGGAGTTGCCGAACCGGCCGATGTGCCAGAGGTGGCCCCGGCCGCACCGATCGAGGACGACATTCCTGCCGCGCCGGTGGTGCAGGCCGACGCTGCCACGCAAGGGGTCGAGCCGGATCCGGCATCTGCGGCACCTGGAGCACCTGGGGCATCACCCGCCTGTGCATTGCCCACCATGGAGTCCATCTGGGACAGCCACGCGCAGCAGGTCACCGAGGAGTATCTGGTCCATCGCCTCATGCAGCGCGTGGACCTGGTGCTGGACCAGCGCCTGCGTGATGCCATCGCCACGGTGGTGCAGCAGCAGACGCGATCCATCGTCGTGCGCCTGCGCGAAGAGGTGGAGTCGGTGGTGCGCCAAGCCGTCTACGAGGCCGTGGCCGACGAACTGGCCCACCGGGCGAGTGCCGCACGCGGCGATGCTGTACAGGGCGGGGGGCGTTGATCCGTGATCGGGTAGGCGGGTGAAGGGCGAGGTGCCCGCCTGACCCGGCCTTCAGCCTGCGCGTGCCGGGCCTGAGAACACCTCGGGATTGAGGATGTTGCTGGGCTGGCCTGCAGCGAAGTTCACCACATTGTCGAAGGCGGCGCGGAAATACAGCTCATAGCTGTCTTGCTCCACATAGCCGATGTGCGGCGTGCAGATGCAGTTCTCCAGCCGCAGCAGTGCGTGGCCCTGGAGAATGGGCTCGCTCTCGAAGACATCCACGGCCGCCAGGCCGGGGCGGCCACGGTTGAGCGCGCCCAGCAGCGCATCGGCCTCCACCAGTTCGGCGCGCGAGGTGTTCACGAACAGGGCTGTGGGTCTCATGCGCGCCAGATCCTGCGCGGTGACGATGCCGCGTGTGGCCTCATGCAGGCGAAGATGCATGGACAGCACATCGGATTCGGCAAAGAAATCCTCGCGCGAAGCGGCGGCCGAAAAGCCGTCGGCCTGGGCCTTCTGGCGCGAGGACTCGCTGCCCCAGACCAGAACCTTCATGCCGAAGGCATGGCCATAGTGGGCCACCAGCCTGCCAATGCGGCCATACCCCCAGATGCCCAGCGTGCGCCCGTGCAGCACGCTGCCCAGCCCGAAATTGGCGGGCATGGACGCCGCCTTGAACCCCGATTGCTGCCATGCGCCGTGCTTGAGGTTGGCGATGTACTGCGGCAGCCGCCGCGTGGCCGCCATGATCAGCGACCAGGTCAGCTCGGCCGGTGCGATGGGCGAGCCCACGCCCTCGGCAATCGCAACGCCCTGGTCGGTGCAGGCCTGCACATCGATATGGGCGCCGGCCTTGCCGGTCTGCGCGATCAGCTTCAGGCGCGGGAGTTTTTCCAGCAACTGCCGGCTGATCTGCGTGCGTTCGCGGATCAGCACGATGATGTCCGCATCGCGCAACCGCACCGACAGCTGGCCCACACCCTTGACGGTATTGGTGAAGACCTTGGCGTTGAACGGCTCCAGCAGCCGCGCACAGTCCAGCTTGCGTACGGCGTCCTGGTAGTCGTCAAGAATGATGATGTTCATTGCCTGTGAATCTCTCATAAGCCTTTGATTTATCTCCGGGTTGCCGCGCAAGAGGTTGTCGGCAAATGTTCTGATCCGCTTTTGCGCTTTGCCCTGGGCATCATCAACGCCTACCTGAACCGGCCTGCCTGACTATTGTGTGACGCTTGCGCAGCCAGGGCCCCGAGGCCCGACGGTCACATTGTCGTTCAACCAGCCCCGGGCTTGAGGCTGAAGGCTTCGGCCCGCGCCAGATCGCGCAGCCGTGGTTACACAAGCCGCGCAGATGCCGGCAAGCCCTGGCAGGTGAAACCGGTCACTGGCACGCTCTGTCGCCCGCGCAGCTGTATCAGCGAATTACACCCTGCAACGCCTTGCGGACCCCTGGTCGGACGGGACTTGGGGGTTGCCACCTGCCGGCGAAGCCGGTGAAGGCCGAGAGTGTGATGGACCGCGCTCAGTCGCACTCAATCATGGTTCCACCCAGTATTCGGCAGCTCCGCCCTTGACTGTCACTGATGAATTGGCCGTTGCGGTTGTAGATTCCGCCATTGCTGTCGTAGCAAAGTGCACCATTGCAACTGGATAGAGGAACAGGCTGGGCCGCCCGCGGTGTGAAAACCGGCTTCGGTGGTTCCTGCATCAGCGGCGTATTGGAGCCGCATGCAGCATTGACGCTGGTGATTGCTGCATTGGTGCGTATCCGTTTTTCATCCAGGGAAAGGGTGCGAATGCTGGATACGAATTCCAGCTCCTTGCGCGCCTCCTTGCACTGGGAGGATGCGCCGAGCTGCTCCGGTGCAGGAGCATTCGCCTTGCGGGCCTGCTGTTCGATGACGCGCTGCTGGCTCTCGATCTGGCGCTGCTGCATTTCGTTCATCTGGCGCTGCTGCTTTCGCTCATTGGCCTCCGCGGCCTCGGCCCGTTCGCGGTAGATTTCATCGTCCGATTTTTTGCGCTGTATCAGTGCGCCGGATTGGTCGCTGCTGCAGGGGCTGTCTGAAAAAATCAGTTTTCCAGAAACATCCTTGCATTGATAGACCTGGGCGGCGGCAGGTAAAGCCAGAAATGTCGCAACGATTGTCAGAGTCAATAGGCGCATATGCATCTCGGTGAATGAATGGGAGTGATGGTATCCCGGTACGGTGAATTGGTTGAGGTTAAGTTATTCCAATAGGCCGCTGCAAGGGATGCAGGGTCGGTATTGCCGCCAGGGGATGGCTGCCTGTGCTCGCTTGCCCGGAGTAAACTCGACCACCGCAGCACTGGCTGCACGATGGGAATGGAGCTTCCCGAAACCGCCCTGCAAGGGGCTGATGGCTCCTGCCTTGGTGGGGCGTGTCCTGCCGGTGGCAGGGCCGTGTCTTGATCCTGCCCGGCGCGCCCGTCCCGGTTGTTTGATGAAAGGACGGTCATGGGTATCTACGGTTTCATTTTGGTGTTCGTGGGCGGCGGCCTCGGCTCCGCGCTACGGCATGGCTCGAACCTGCTTGCACTGCGGCTGGTGGGCAGTGCCTATCCGCTGGGCACCTTGGCGATCAATGTGCTGGGCGCTTTCGTGATGGGGGTGGTGGTGGAGTGGTTTGCGCTCAAGACTTCGCTGCCGCAGAGTGCGAGGCTGTTCATCACCACGGGCATTCTGGGCGGCTTCACCACGTTTTCGACCTACGCACTGGAGATCGGCATGCTGTACGAGCGCGGCGACTGGCTCGCTTCCGTGCTGTATGCGCTGGGTTCGCTGGTGCTGGGCGTTGCCGCGCTGTTTGCGGGGCTGGGGCTGGTGCGGATGGTGGCCCATTGAGGCGCCCTGATTGCGCTATGCTGTGCGCCATGGCCCGCCTGAACGCAACGCAGATTATTCGCACCATCCATTGGATGGTGGGTTAGCCAGCGGCCTTCGGCGCCATGCAACCCGCCCAGAAGAGGCGGGTTTTTTCATTCCGCCTCCAGGGTTTTCACAAGCCTTTCAGGAGATGGATATGCAGGTTTTCGAACCGTCCCGCCATGCGGACGACGCCCAGGCCGATTCCCGCGCTGCGCGGCCGGCCACGCTGCACATGGTCTGCGGCAAGATCGGCTCGGGCAAGTCGACGCTGGCACGGCAACTGGCGGCGCAGCCCGGCACGGTGCTGGTCAGCGAGGATTCCTGGCTGGCCGGTTTGTATCCTGGCGAGATGCAGTCGGTGGCCGACTATGTGCGCTGCAGCGCGCGGCTCAAGGGATTGATGGGGGCACATGTGCAGGCGCTGCTGGATGCCGGCGTTTCAGTGGTGCTGGACTTTCCTGCCAACACGCTGGAAGGCAGAGGTTGGGCGCGCAGCGTGTTCGAGAGGGTGGGTGCCTCCCACCGCCTGCATTTCCTGGATGTGCCCGATGAGGTCTGCAAGCAGCGCCTGCGTGCGCGCAATGCGGCGGGGGATCATCCCTTTCAGGCCAGCGATGAGCAGTTCGACCTGATCACCAGCTACTTTGTCGCGCCTTGCGCACAGGAGGGCTTCGACGTGGTGCATCACCCGTATGTGCGGGCCTGACCGCAAAGGCCGTGCGGCCGCCGGCTCGCCCACTGGAACGCCTCCTCGATCGCCTACTCAATCCCCGCCAGACCGTGCCTGCACTTGCACCCAATAGCGTGTACGGGTGCTCAACTGCAAGGGGAAGCGGCTGACGAGCGCGGCCAGGGCGCGATCGGTGTCGTCCACGGGAAAGGCGCCCGAGACACGCAGGCCTGCCACCTCGGGCGTGCAGCCCAGGTAGCCGGGCCGGTAGCGGGCGAGGGCGTCGATCAGCTGGCCCAGCGGCATGTCCAGCGCGATCAGTCCGCCTTCGTGCCAGCTGGCGGCAAAGGGATCGGCAGACGCGGGTGGCTGGGCGGCGCTGGCCGAGAAGGCGGCGTGTTGCCCGGCCTGCAGCTCGGTGGGGGTGGCTTCGCTGTCCAGGGGCTGCAGGCGCACGGTCTTTTCCTGCACGTTGACATGGCACAGGCCGTCGTCCGCGACATGGACCGTGAAGCGCGTTCCCAGGGCCAGTACATGGCCTTGCGGGGTTTGCACACTGAAGGGGCGGCCCAGTGCGTCTGGCCCGGTGGCGACGAGGATGCGGCCGCGGTAAAGGCGCAGCAGGCGCTGGCGGTCGTCGAAAGCCACGTCCACGGAGGTGGCTGTATCCAGGGCCACCAGGGAGCCGTCGGGCAGCGTCAGGTCGCGGCGCTCGCCAGTGGCGGTGCGATGAGCTGCCTGCCAGTGCTCGAGCGGCGCGCCTTTCCAGGCGAGCCAGGCCGTGGCACCACTGCCCAGGCCAAGGGCCACAGCACGCACCGCAGAACGGCGATTGGGGTCGGAGCGGCGGCCCAGCGCCTGGCGCGCCAAGGGTGCGGGCAGATGCGACAGCTGTGCGGTGACGGATTGCACGCGCAGCCAGGCGCGCTGGTGGGCGGGGTCGGCCTCGTGCCAGTCCGTCCATGCCTGCTGCAGGCTTGGCGTCACCGCGGTGCCGCGCAGTTTCACGTGCCAGGCAGCGGCCTCATGCAAGGCCCGTCGGTCGTTGCTTTCCAAAGATCCCTCGCCCATGTGGCTATGCCAGGACCAGGCAGCAATGCTCCATCGCCCGGGTCAGGTAGTTGCTGACGGTGCGCAGCGACACGCCCAGGCGCTCGGCGATCTCGGGGTAGCTCAGTTCCTCGAAATGGGACAGGACGAAGGCTTCGCGCACCTTGGGTGCAAGGCCCTGGAGCATGCGGTCCACGTCGAGCAGGGTCTGCTGGACGATGGCCTGCTCCTCGGGCGAAGGCGCCAGCGACTGCGGCAGCTGTGCAAGATAGTCCAGATAGGACTGCTCCAGCGTGCGGCGGCGAAACAGGTCGGTGACCAGGCCGCGGGCGATGGTGGCCAGGTAGCGCCTGGGCTCGCGGATGTCCTGCTGCGGCACTGGCGAGCGCAGCAGGCGCACGAAGGTGTCCTGGGCCAGGTCGGCCGCATCGTCACGGTTGCCCAGGCGCTTGCGCAGCAGGCTTTCCAGCCAGGGATGGTGATTCTGGTAGAGGCTGTGCACGGAGAGGGCTTGTGCGAAAGAAGCGGGGAGGCCGGGCGTAGAAGCCGAGATGGGCAACGTGGCGGTCTCGGTTGCAAAAGATAATAAGAATGCTTATCAATTATCTTTCACGCAGGCTTTACTCCTGAGGACTGGGTATCTTTCTGTTGCATGTGCGCTACAGGGAGATGCTGGCGGAACTTCCACGCCGGCCCTGCGCCGGGCGATTGCGCTGGTAGGCGCTGGGCGGAGCGCCAAAGCTGCGCCGGAAGACGGCGGTGAAGGCGCTGGGACTGTCGTATCCATGGGAGAGCGCCACTTCCAGGACCGAGGCGCCAGCGGCCAGCCGGGGCAGGCTGAGCAGAAGACGGGCCTGGCGGCACCATGCGCCGAAGTTCATGCCGGTCTCGCGCAGGAACAGGCGTGCCAGCGTGCGGGGATGCATGTGCAGCCGCTGTGCCCAACTGGCCAGGCCGGCGTCCTGCGATGGGTCGTCCACAAAGCTGCGGCAGCAGGCGGCCAGGGCGCCATGCCGGGGCATGGGCACGTGCAAGGACAGGGCGCGGGCGCGCTCCATTTCGTCGAGGATCAACTGCATGACACGCTCCTCCCTGCCGCCCAGCGGGTAGTCCATGGGCAGCTCGATGGCCTCCAGCACGAGTTCGCGCAGCAGGGGCGTGACCTGCATCACTCGGCAGTCTTGCCACAGGCCGGGCCGCAGCCCCGGCTCCACGAACACGGTGCGCATGGCCACGGGGCCGGCGGCCATGTGGATGGCGTGCAGGGACTGTGGTGGAACCCAGACGGCGCATCCCGGGGGGACGACCCAACTGCCCGAATCCGCGCGGATCAGCATCACTCCCTCGGTGGCATGCAGCAGCTGGCCGCGGCGGTGGGCATGCGGTGCGATGGCAGCGCCGGCCGCCATGTCTGTGGCAAAGGCCACGACCGGGCGGGCCGTGTGCTCGCCGTGCGGGGGCAATGGAGCGGCCGCAGGCACGTCATCCAGGCAAGCGCGTGTGCGGGCATGGGAAAGTGGGCCACTTTGCCGGGTTGTCATTTTCTCGACGATTGTTGTTGCTTCGTAGCAGGAATGCAGATCATGCACTTTCTACGATGACCCACTTTCAATCCGCAGGAAAGTGGCAGGTATGGAGATGATTTCCCTTTCGAGAATGACGGACGTGACAGGAGGCAGGGCATGAACCGCGCACGTCTGGGGCTGCTTACGGGCACGCATGCCATCAACGACCTCTACCAGGGACTGGTTCCTGCGCTGTTGCCCTTCATGGTGCTGGAGCGCGGCTACAGCTATACGGAAGCCAGCGGCCTGATGCTGGCGGCCACGGGCCTGTCGAGCATGGTCCAGCCGCTGTTCGGCCTGTATGCCGACCGGTCGCCACGGCCCTGGATGGTGCCGGCCGGCTTTGTGGTGGCCGCCCTGGGCCTGGCCCTGGTGGGCATGAGCCCGGACTACTGGGTCAGCTGGTTGGCTGCCGTGCTGTGCGGCCTGGGGATCGCGGCCTACCATCCGTCCGCAACGGTGGCGGCCCGCATGGCGGGCGGCAGCTCGCAGAAGGCGATGAGCGTGTTTTCGGTGGGCGGAACGGCGGGGGCATCGTTCGCTCCCATGCTGGCGGCGGCCGTGGTGGGCGCAGGCGCCTTGCACCGCAGCTGGATGCTGGCCCTGCCTGCAGCGGCCATGCTGGTGCTCTGGTATGCCTGTACCTGGCGGGATGGAGCCAAGGACCATTGCGCCACC
This sequence comes from Delftia sp. CH05, assembly GCF_009827015.1. Classification (NCBI taxonomy): domain Bacteria; kingdom Pseudomonadati; phylum Pseudomonadota; class Betaproteobacteria; order Burkholderiales; family Comamonadaceae; genus Delftia; species Delftia sp. CH05. Next base: position 99,447 of record NZ_WUMG01000009.1, read on the forward strand.
CGGCGCCCGGCCGTGGCGCAGGGCGAATTGCCGGCCAACCACTGGCGCGCCTTCTTCCTGCTGTGCGGGGTCATCGTCTGCTGGTCGATTCCCTATGTGACGGTGCTGTCCACCCTGCCCATGTTCGTGACGCGCGAGCTGGGCGGCTCGGACTTCATGGGAGCGGCCACGCTGACCTCATTCACAGCCGCTGCGGCGGTGGGTACTTTGCTGGGGGGCACGCTTGCAGATCGCCGGGGGCGCATGCAGGCCATCCGCGCCGGCTACCTGCTGGCATTGCCTGCTCTGGCGGCCCTGGCCCTGGCCTCCACGCCATGGATGGCGCTGGCCTGCACCATGGCCCTGGGCGTGTGCATGTTTCTTCCGTTTGCCGCCCAGGTCACGCTGGCCCAGGACTATCTGCCGCGCAACCAGGCCACGGCCAGCGGGCTGACCCTGGGGCTGGCCATGTCGATAGGCGGCATGGTGGCGCCGTTGTTCGGCATGCTGTCCGATGCGCGCGGACTGCGTTTTTCGTTGAGCGTCGTGCTGTGCATTCTGTGCGTTGCCGCGGCGCAGGCGTGGTGCATGCGCAATCGGCGCAGCGAGGGGAGTGCTGCACCGGCGGCTGTCAGGGCCTGATGCGCAGCCCCTGCCGCTGGGCAAGGCAAGAGACAGGCCCGGGCTCTCGCAGACCGGGTGGACGGGTTGGTCTCAGGGCGACCTCAGGCCGGTGTCTGCGCGCCGTGCGCTTCCATGCGTTCCAGGGCGGCACAGACATCGGCCATGCGGCCCGAGATGAACAGGCATTCGGGCTGCTCCTGCGGCGAGCGCTGGATGATGCGCAGACCCGAAGGCAGGGCCTGATCTGCCGGAAGGGAGGGCAGTTCGGGTTGCAGGGGCAGCAGCAGCTGCGCATCCCTGTGTTCTGGCAGCCGTGCTGACTTGCTGCGCCGCTGCTGGCTGCGGCGGCGGGCCTTGCTGAAGGACAGGATGGTCGCCTGCTCGGATTGCACAGGCGATTCGGGCTGGATGGTGCGCATGGCGGGCTCCATGGCGGCGGCGGGCAGGCGAATGCCCTGTGCCAGGCGCAGGAAGGACAGAGAAGACAGTGTTGGCAGAGCGAATCCCATGTGACGACTCCTGTTGGCGTATTTCAAAGAGGCATGGACACAGGCAGGATTGCGGTTTGCGGGCAAAGCTCCGCCCAGGGCGAAGCTGCAAGGCTTCGCGCCTACCACCTGGGCGGTGCATGAAGTAGGGGGTGGCAACCCGTGCAGGGCTGCCCGTCCGGCTTACATGGACATGCTGTTGCGGATCAGCCCCACGGCCAGGCCTTCAATGGCAAAGGCCTCTTCGGGAGCGACGCGGATCACCGGGTAATCGGGGTTTTCCGGCAGGAGCTCCACGCCCTGCGTGGTGCGGCGCAGGCGCTTGACGGTGACTTCATCTCCCAGGCGTGCCACGACGATCTGCCCGTTGCGGGCTTCATGCGCGGACTGCACGGCCAGCAGATCGCCGTCCATGATGCCCGCGTCGCGCATGGACATGCCGCGCACGCGCAGCAGATAGTCCGGGCGGACCTGGAACAGGCTGGGTTCGACGGAATAGGTCTGGTCGATATGTTCCTGGGCGAGAATGGGCGAGCCCGCCGCAACGCGGCCCACCAGCGGCAGCATCAGCGGCGCCAGGGCCGACAGCGGCAGCCCGAAGCTGGTGCCGCGTGCGGCATTGATGTTGCGCACGGTGTCGGTACGCAGGCGAATGCCGCGGGAGGTGCCGCTGACCAGTTCGATCACGCCTTTGCGGGCCAGGGCCTGCAGATGTTCCTCTGCTGCGTTGGCGGACTTGAAGCCCAGCGTGTTGGCGATTTCCGCGCGGGTGGGGGGCGCGCCCGTGCGGGAGATGGCGGCCTGGATCAGGTCCAGGATCTGTTGCTGGCGGGCGGTGAGCTTGGGATGGTCGAGCATGGCGTGCGTCCGGTCCTTGAATTCAGATGGCAGGCAGAGAAGTCATCTGATGATTTATACAGTATCTGTATTTTTAACCAGTTTTCCAAGAGGTGCAAGTGGGGCAGTCAAAGTTGGTGATTCTTGGCACGGGCGGCACCATCGCCGGCCGGGCGGATTCGCAGTCGCAGGCAGTGGGATACAAGGCCGGACAGATCACGGTGCAGTCGCTGCTCGATGCCGTGCCGGATCTGGAGCAGCAGGCGCTGGGGCCTGTGCAGACGCAGCAGATCGCGCAGGTGGACAGCAAGGATATGGACTGGTCCGTGTGGCGCGCGTTGCTGCGTGCCTGCACGCAGGCGCTGGAGGATGCGGACACACGCGCCGTGGTGATCACGCATGGAACGGACACGCTGGAAGAGACGGCCTGGCTGCTGCACAGCCTGCTGCCTGCCGCCAAGCCCATAGTGCTCACTTGCGCCATGCGCCCGGCCACGGCCCTGCTGGCCGACGGACCGCAGAATCTGCGCGATGCCGTGACCGTGGCCGCCAGCGGCGGGCGCAGCGGTGTGTGGGTGGTGGCCGGCGGCGAGGTGCATGCGGCGGCCCAGGTGCAAAAGGTCCACCCTTACCGACTGCAGGCCATGCGCTCCATGGAAGGTGGCCCGCAGGCCGTGGTGGAGGAAGGACGCGTGCGCTGGCTGGTGCCTGATGCGCCGGTCACGCCGGTCGCCCCCGTTGCGCGGATGGTGACTTCCGCTCCCGCTCTGTCTGACCTGCTGGCGCTGGATGAGCTGCCCTGGGTCGAGGTGGTGTTCAGCGGTGCCCTGGCGCGTGCCTGCGGCGTGGATGCGCTGGTGGCCGCCGGCGTGCGCGGCATCGTGGTGGCCGGCACGGGCAATGCGACCATTCACGAAAGCATGGAAGCGGCCTTGCTGCGTGCGCGCGACAAAGGCGTCTGGATCTGGCGGGGCACGCGCTGCGCCGAAGGCCTGCCCGTTGCCTCGGGGCTTGGCACGGACCCCGCAGAGGCCGATCTGGTCCAACTGCCCGTGGCCAAGGCACGGATTGCCATGATGCTGGCGCTGGCCGCGCAGCCGCGCGACTGATCCTCCGGGCGTCGCCGGCGCTTCAGATGCAGGCGGGCAACAAAAAAGCACCCGGCGGGTGCTTTTCTGGGGTCTGGCGCATGGCCTGTGTCATTCAGCCAGTGCTGCCAGGGCGCGCTGGGTGATGTCTTCCACCGAGCCCAGGCCGCTGATGGCGCGGTACTTGGGGGCTGCTGCGGCTTCCTTCTCGGCCCAGGCGCGGTAGTAGTCCACCAGCGGGCGGGTCTGGCTGCTGTAGACGTCCAGGCGCTTCTTGACCGTTTCTTCCTTGTCGTCCTCGCGCTGCACCAGCGGCTCGCCGGTCACGTCGTCCAGGCCTTCGACCTTGGGCGGGTTGAACGTGACGTGGTAGGTGCGGCCCGAAGCGGGGTGGGAGCGGCGGCCGCTCATGCGCTCGATGATGGCATCGAAGGGCACATCGATCTCGAGCACGTAGTCCAGCTTCACGCCGGCGGCCTTCATGGCGTCGGCCTGGGGAATGGTGCGGGGAAATCCGTCGAACAGGAAGCCGTTGGCGCAATCGGGCTGGGCAATGCGCTCCTTGACCAGATTGATGATCAGGTCGTCGCTGACCAGTTGGCCGGCGTCCATCACGGCCTTGGCCTGCTGGCCCAGGGGCGTGCCGGCCTTGACGGCGGCACGCAGCATGTCACCGGTGGAGATCTGGGGAATGCCGTACTTCTGGCAGATGAAAGCGGCTTGCGTGCCTTTGCCGGCGCCGGGTGCGCCCAACAAAATCAGTTTCATGGAAGTCCTTGAGGAGAGTAGAAATTCTTGTCTGCCGGATCGGCCCACCGGGGCGGACAGTCCATGCGTCATATTTTTGTCGCGGGCAAGGATAGCACGCACAGGGCCAACACTGGCTTACACGCACGGGGCAAAACTGTCGCCTGTGCAATCGCCAAAACCTGCGTTTTGCTGTCCGACAAAACCGCATGGGCGGTGTTGCTGCAAATGGCGATGCCCGGCATCGCCATTTGTGCGTTTTCAGCGGCCGGCCGATTCAGGCCGACGGATTGGACAGCTGGGCGCGCACCCGCTCCAGATCCTCGCGCGTGTCCACGCCAGGGCCGGGTGCATGGGGTGTGACATGGACGGCGATGCGGTGGCCGTGCCACAGCGCACGCAACTGCTCCAGGGCCTCCAGTGCCTCGGTGGGTGCCTGGGAAAGCTGGGGGAAGCTGCGCAGGAAGCCGGCGCGATAGCTGTAGATGCCGATGTGGCGCAGCGGTGCGAAGCCGGGGTAGCCCAACGCTGCCGATGCCGTCTCCCACCATGCCTGGTCCGCATGCTCGCGCGCGAAGGGAATGGGCGCACGGCTGAAATAGTGGGCCATGCCCTGGGCATCGCAGACGACCTTGACCACGTTCGGGTTGACGAAGTCGGCAAGGCTGTCAATGGCATGCGCCGCCGTTCCCATGCTGGCCGAAGGTTGCCGGGGCAGCAGGGCGGCCACGGCGTCGATGAGTTCGGGGGCGATCAGCGGCTCGTCGCCCTGGACATTGACCACGATGTCATCGCCATCGAGACCCAGCAGCGCGCAGGCCTCGGCCAGTCGGTCGCTGCCGCTGGCATGGTCGTTGCGCGTGAGCACGGCCGCCACGCCATGCGCGGTACAGGCGGCGAGGATGCTTTCGTCATCGGCTGCGACCACGCACCGCGCGGCGCCGCTGCGGCTGGCGCGCTGTGCCACGCGCACGACCATGGGAAGGCCTGCAATGTCGGCCAGGGGCTTGCCCGGCAGGCGGCTGGAAGACAGGCGGGCGGGAATCAGAACCGTGAAGGGCGCGGAGGACATGGTGCGTGCAGGAGTGAGGCGAAGGCGTGGGGCGGCGCAGGTGATGGGAAAAATCAGTCCTCGATCTCGTCGTCGTCCAGCGTGCGGGCCTCGGTTTCCAGCAGCGCGGGAATGCCGTCGCGCACCGGGTAGGCCAGGCGCGCGCTGCGCGAGACCAGTTCCTGGTGCTCGCGGTCAAAGCGCAGCGGGCCTTTGGTGACGGGGCAGACCAGCAGTTCGAGAAGTTTGGCGTCCATGGCGGATCCTGTGTTTTGAAGGGAAAGGGCGGGCCGTGGCAGCCAGCCGACACGGAGATGATAGTCAGGCGGGGCAGGGGCGCAGTGCCTGCAGCCGCTCATCCAGCAGAGCCCAGAAATCCGCCGGCAGCTGCAATTGCAGCGCAACCGCCCAGGCCTGGGGATGGGTGCGCCACAGCTTGACGGCATCTTTTTCGGTGCAGACCAGCGGGTCTTCGTTGCGCCCCAGGCGCTGGAAGCTCTCAAAATTATAGTGATCCGGCAGCGCCTGGACATGCTCCAGCGTCAGGCCTTGCTCGCGGGTCAGCATGGAGAAAAAGCCCTCGGGCCGGGCCACGGCGGCCACGGCCTCCACGGGCTGCGCACGCAGGGAGGACAGTGCGATGCGCTCGCCTTGGGCATTGACGGCTTCGCTGGACAGCTGGCGCTGCATGGCAAACGCGGGGGCGTCGGTGTCGGGGGCTGCGCCTGCATGCAGCACGGCGGTGACGGGGCGCGGCCAGGGCTCGCGCAGCGGGCCGGCCGGCAGCAGCCAGCCGTTGCCGATGCCGTCGTCATTGAAGACGCACAGCTCGATGTCGCGGGCCAGGGCCAGGTGCTGCAGGCCGTCGTCGCTGATGACCACATCCACCTGCGGATGGCGGGCGCGCAGGGCCTGGACGGCCTCGATGCGCTTGCGGGCCACGAAGACCGGCACGCCGCTGGCACGAGCCAGCAGCGCGGGCTCGTCACCCACGTCGGCGGGGGCGCTGTCAGGACGGGCCTCGCGGCAGTCGTCCGTGCTGCGGCCATAGCCGCGCGAGACGATGCCGGGACTCCAGCCGCCATCGCGCAGATGGCGGGCCAGGGCGAGCGTGACGGGGGTCTTTCCGGCGCCGCCCGCAATCACGTTGCCGACGACGATGACCGGAATGCCGGCCTGGCCCCCACGCCTGAAGCCCAGTGCATATGGCAGCCGATGCAGGCCCAGCAGGGCGCGGTACAGCAGGGACAGGGGAAGGAGCGCGCAGGCCAGCGGACCGCGGCGGCGCCAGGCCGCGCGAAGCCCCCGGGCTGCGGGGGCAGGACCAGTCCGGGGCATGGCGGCCTTGCCTTCAGCGCCCGGCGCTGGCCGAGGTCTGCGTGGCGAAGGTGATCTGGGACAGTCCGGCGCGGCGCGAGGCTTCCATCACCGATACCACGGACTGGTGCGGCGCAGTGGCATCGGCGCTGATGATGACCACGCTGTCCTTGCCGGCGACGGCCGCTGCGGCCAGCGCCTGGGTCAGGCCGGTGACGCTGCGATCTTCCACGGCGGTCTTGTTGATGGCATAGCGGCCATCGGCTGCGATGGCGACGATGATTTCGCGGGGCCGGTCGCGCTGCTGCTCGACGTCGGCCACCGGAAGGGTCAGCTGCAGCTCGGTGAACTTGCTGTAGGTGGTGGACAGCATCAGAAAGATCAGCACCACCAGCAGCACGTCGATGAACGGGATCAGGTTGATCTCGGGTTCGTCACGGCGGCGGGGACGGAAGTTCATGTCAGGTCTCTCGCGTGCTGGTTCACTTGCCGCCGACGCGGGTGAGGTGGCGCACGAACTGTTCGGAAGCCAGCTCCATGCCCAGCAGGTAGCCGTCGACGCGGGCGCGGAAGTAGCGCCAGAAGATCAGGGCCGGAATGGCGACGATCAGGCCGAAGGCCGTGTTGTACAGGGCGATGGAGATGCCGGCCGCCAGCTGGGCGGGGTTGCTGCCGCCGGTGGCCGATGCGCCGCCTTGCGAGCCGAAGATCTCGATCATGCCGATCACCGTGCCCAGCAGGCCCAGCAAAGGGGCGGCAGAGGCGATGGTGGCCAGTGCGCTCAGGTGCTTTTCCAGCGTGTGGGCGGCGGCGCGGCCGGCGCCTTCCATGGACGCGCGCAGCTCTTCCTCGCTGCTGTCCGGATGGGCCTGCAGTGCGCGCAGCCCGCTGGCCAGGACCTCGCCCAGCGTGGAGTTCTGTGCCAGTTGCTGCACGACTTCCTGACTGGGCAGGCCGCGCGAGGACACGGAAATCGCCTCGCCCAACAGGGCAGGCGGCGCAACACGGGCTGTTTTCAGCGCCACGAAGCGTTCAAAGACCAGGGCCAGAGCCAGGATGGAGCAGGCAATCAGTGGCCAGATCGGCCAGCCTGCGGCTTGTATGATCGACAGCAAGTTGTTTTCCCCCCGCGTTTAACTGCAGCCGACGATTATGGCCCAGCCATGTGGCCGGTCCAGGCGTCCCGGCTGCGCGATCGGCCTAAAACTGTGACCGGGCGCAGCATCCAGGCAACGGGCGGTGTCCCGGTTTCTGGCCTCGAGCTTGCTCATATAGCACAATTTTCTGTGGATAACTTTGTTATCAAGCTGCCTGCGCAGATGCGGCGGCGACGGCGAATGACCACTGTGACAAATGTGAATTCTTTGTTTCAGTAAAAAAATCTATTATTAATCAAATGCTTGCGAGGTGTTCTTGAGATTGCTTGTGCAAATCATCGCCAAAGTGCCTCTTCAAGGCCGCATCTGCCGACCTGTGGAGAATGTTGCACTGCATGCTGACCGGGAGCCCGCATGAGCGGTGCATTTGGCGCAATGAATCCAGCAGCGGCGCCGCTGGTCTGGGAAGTCGGCGCGCTGTGCCGCGCCGTGAGCGATGCCTTGCAGGCGCGCTTCAATCCGGTGGCGGTGCGCGGCGAGATCAGTGGCTTCTCGCGCGCGGCCAGCGGCCATTGCTACTTCAGCATCAAGGACGCCGGCGGGCAGATCCGCTGCGCCATGTTCCGGCGCGCGGCCCAGCTCATGGACTTTTCGCCGCGCGATGGCGAGCTGGTCGAGTTGCGGGGCCGGCTGGGTGTCTACGAGCAGCGCGGTGATCTGCAACTGGTCGTCGAAAGCATGCAGCGTGCAGGCCAGGGCGCACTGTTCGAGCAGTTCCTGCGGCTGAAGGCGCAGCTGGAGGCCGAAGGCCTCTTCGATGCGGCGCGCAAGCGCAGCCTGCCGCCGCTGCCGCGCGGCATTGGCGTGGTGACTTCGCCGGGGGCTGCCGCGCTGCACGACGTGATCACCGCGCTGCGCCGCCGCGTGCCCCACATCCCCGTAGTGCTGGTGCCGGCCCTGGTGCAGGGCGCGCAGGCACCGGCCTCGCTGATCGACGCGCTGCAAAGGCTTTATGGGCTGGCGCAGGAAGGCGCGGGATCGGTGGCCGGCGCGCCGCACATCGACACCATCTTGCTGGTGCGCGGCGGCGGCTCCATCGAAGACCTCTGGGCCTTCAATGACGAGCGCCTGGCCCGCACCATCGTGCAAAGCCCGGTGCCGCTGATCAGCGGCGTGGGGCACGAGACCGACTTCACCATTGCCGACTTCTGCGCCGACCTGCGCGCGCCCACGCCCACGGCGGCGGCAGAGTTGGTGAGCCAGCCGCGCGAAGTCTGGCTGGGTGCGCTGCAGCTCATGCAGGGCCGGCTGGAGGACGGGGTGCAACGGCTGCTGGACCGCCAGCAGCAGCGCCTTGACCTGGCGTCGCAGCGCCTGGGCCGGCCCAGCGAACAGCTGGCGCGCAGCCGGCTGCAGCTCAGCCGCCAGGCGCAGCGCCTGCGCCATGCCATGCAGTTGAGGCTGCAGCGCATGGACCATGCGGGGCAGGGCCTGCAGGCGCAGCTGCCTGCCGGCATGCGCCGCGGCCTGGACAGGCGCGCGGATCACCTGGCGCGCATGGAGCTTCGCCTGCAACTGCTGGACCCGCGCCTGGTGCTGCAGCGAGGCTATGCCCTGCTCACCGATGCCGAGGGCCATCCCGTGACCGAGGCGCGCCGTGCGCCACCGGGCACGGCGCTGCAGGCGCAACTGGCGGACGGCAGCCTGGACCTGGTGGTGACGCAGCCGCGCCTGCTCTGAACTGCGGCCCGCTGTGTGCAGCGTTCGGCGTGCAGGGAGTGGCGGGCGGCAGGCGGTATCCGTGTAGGCCGATTGGCCGGATTGCGGTCAATTCACATCCACCCTCGCGGCAGCGGGCCAAGATGGCCGATTTGGAGCGCGCTTTCGCCGCAGGGTCACGAACTTGTTCCTACAATGCCCGTTCGGGTGCGTGAGGGCCAGGGCTCGCAGCAATGCGCGCAATGCAGGCCCCGCGCGACGGTCACGGCAGGCGCTGCAGGCGCTCTGCGCAACAGGTGCTGGCCCGTCCTAAAAGATTTCAACCACGAAGGAAACACCATGGAACATACCTTGCCCCCTCTGCCCTATGCGATTGACGCGCTGGCACCCCACTACAGCCAGGAAACGCTGGAGTACCACCATGGCAAGCACCACAACGCCTATGTGGTGAACCTGAATAATCTGCAAAAGGGCACCGAATTCGAAAGCATGACCCTGGAAGAGATCGTCAAGAAGTCTTCCGGCGGCATCTACAACAACGCAGCCCAGATCTGGAACCACACCTTCTTCTGGAACTGCATGGCCCCCAACGGTGGCGGCGAGCCCACCGGCGCCCTGGCTGACGCCATCAACAAGAAGTGGGGCAGCTATGCCGCCTTCAAGGAAGCCTTCGTGAAGTCGGCCGTGGGCAACTTCGGCTCCGGCTGGACCTGGCTGGTGAAGAAGGCCGATGGCTCGGTGGACATCGTCAACACCGGCGCCGCCGGCACGCCCCTGACCACGCAAGACAAGGCCCTGCTGACCGTGGACGTCTGGGAACACGCCTACTACATCGACTACCGCAACCTGCGTCCCAAGTTCGTCGAGACCTTCCTCGACAAGCTGGTGAACTGGAAGTTTGCCGAGCAGAACTTCGCCTGATCGAAGCAGCTGCCAGCAATGTGCACGCGCAACGTGCACGCAGCGCCCAAAAAGCCCCGAAAGGGGCTTTTTGGCTTTCTGGCTGAGGCCGGGGTGCCGCCGTTCAGCGGCGCTGACCGCGCAGCCGCCACCCCGTCCACAGCGCCGTGCACACCAGCAGCAGCGTGGCGCCGGCGATCACGGCGCTGAAACCCTGGCCGAAGGCCGTGCGTGCCAGTTCGGTCAACTGGTGCGCGGCCTGAGGCCTCAGCTGTTCGGCGGCCAGCAGGGCTTCGTCCAGGCTGTCGCGCACGGAATCGGGCAGGGCCAGGCCCAGCCCCTCAGGCAGGCGCAAAGAGCCTGCGTACACGGCCGACAGCAGGCTGCCCATCAGCGTCACGCCCAGGGCGCCGCCCAGCTCGTATGACACCTCCTCGACCGAAGCCGCCATGCCTGCACGGTCTGCGGGAGCGCTTTGCATGATGGTGCTCGACGCCGTGGTCATGGCCGCGCCTATGCCCAGGCCCAGCACGGCCAGCGCTGCCGCCTGTGGCCACCAGCCCATGTCATGGACCAGCAGGTAGCCGCCCATGCCCAGGCCCGACAGCAACAGGGAGGCCGGCAGCATGCGGGCCCCACCCAGTCGCGGCAGCCAGTGGCCTGCGACGGGGCCGGCAACAAAGGCGGCCAGCGGCAGCGGCAGCACGGCCAGGCCCGCCTGCAGCGGAGACAGGCCCTGCACCAGTTGCAGGCGCTGGCTGAAGACCAGTTCCATGCCGATCAGCGCTGCCGCAGCCACCAGGGCCGAGGCCACGGCCGTGGCAAAGGCCGGGTTGCGGAACAGGGCGAAGTCCAGCAGCGGGTCGCTGCTGCGCCGCTGGCGCCGCACGAACAGGGCAAGAAAGCCCAGGCCCAGCACCAGGGTCACGGCGGCCAGGACCCAGTCGGGCGATTGCTTGCCAGCCTCCTTGATCGCGTAGGTGCTTGCCACCAGGCCTGCCATGACCTGCAGCGAGCCCACAAAGTCCCAGGGCCGCTGCGAGGTGGCGCCGCCTGCGGGAATCAGCCACCAGGCCAGGGGCAGGGCCAGCAGCACGATGGGCACGTTGATCAGGAACACCGAGCCCCACCAGAAATACTCCAGCAGCAGCCCGCCCACCACGGGGCCGAAGGCCGCACCGCCCGATGCCACCGAGGCCCAGATGCCGATGGCCAGCGCGCGCTCGCGCTCATCGGCAAAGCTCAGGCGGATCAGGGACAGCGTGGCCGGCATCATCATGGCCGCGCCCACGCCCAGCAGCGCGCGCGCCGCAATCAGCAGGGCGGGCGAGGGCGCAAAGGCCGCGCACAGCGATGCCAGGCCGAACACGCACAGCCCGGCCATGAACAGCCGCTTGTGGCCGAGCCTGTCGCCCAGCGTGCCCATGCCCAGCAGCAGGCCGGAAACCACCAGGGCATAGATATTGACGATCCACAGCTTGGCGGAGGCCGTGGCCGCCAGGTCATGCGTGAGGCGCGGCAGTGCCGTGTAGAGCACCGTCATGTCGATGACGATGAGCAGCAGCGCCACCGAGACGATGGCCAGCACCAGCCAGCGGCGCGGGTCGGCCGCCAGAGATTTGGAGGGATGCCCCGCAGCGGGGACCCGGGTTTGCGTCGTGAACGCCATAAAGCACCTGTTTGCCCCTGGCCTTGTGGGCCGGAGCTTCCTTTGGATGAAAGCCGCAGTTTCCATCAATAAAATGCTTTATCAAAGTTTGATTCAATCAATAAAATTGATGGATGGAATGGACACTGGACAGACTGAGGCATTTCGTGGCGGTGGCCGAGGCCGGCACCATGACCGAGGCTGCGCGCCGCCTGGGCCGTGCGCAATCGGCCGTGAGCACGGCCATCGGCCTGCTGGAGGCCGATCTGGGGCTGGAGCTGTTCGACCGTGTGGGACGCCATGTGCGGCTCACGGCCGCAGGCGAGGTCATGCTGCTGGAGGCCCGGTCCCTGCTGCACCAGGCCCAGGCCATGGACCACCGCGCACGCGCCCTGGCCGCAGGCGGGCAGGCGCGCCTGGCCGTTGCGCTGGACGAGGCATTGCCCTATGTGCCGCTGGCCCAGCTGTTCAAGGAGCTGGCGGCACGCTTTCCGGCCATGGAGCTGACCGTGCTGAACGGCACGGCCTCCGAAGTGGCCGAGCATGTGGCGGCGCAGCGTGCCCAGGTCGCCTTCCAGTTCGACCGAGCGCCTGCGCCGGCCACCTGTGCCCAGCGCCATATCGGCAGCGTGCCGCAGACCATTTGCGTGGCCAAGGGCCATGTGCTCGATGGCGCAGAGTCCTTGACGCGCAGGCAGCTGGCCGCGCACCGCCAGTTGCTGATGCACATCGAGGGCGTGGAGGACACCGTGCTCAGTCCCGCCGTCTGGCGCTCCAACAGCTTCTATGTGATTGCCGACATGGTGGCCGACGGCCTGGGCTGGGCCATCCTGCCGGTCAATATTGCCGAGTTCGGCGATCTGCGCCCGCATCTGCGGCAACGCGCCTGCGAGGGGCTGGCGCTGCCGCCGCTGACCGTGCGCATGCTCTGGCTGGAAGGGCTGGCGCCCGGGGTCGAAGCGCTGTGGATGCGCCAGCGCCTGGCCGAGCTGCTGGCCTTGATGGCCACGGCCTGAGCGGTCTGGGCTGGCGCGGGCGTTGGGGCCGTGTTCAGGTGCAGGCAGCGGCTGCGTCTTCGGCAGGCGGGCTCTCTTTCGTTCGTGCCTGGCGTGCGGCCAGCACGCCCAGGGCCCACATGACAGCACCGGCCAGCAGCGCCACCACGAAGGAGATGCGCGCGCCCCACAGGTCGGTGGCCCAGCCGGCGGCGGCCGCGCCCAGGGCCACGCCCATGGCAATGCCGGTCAGCAGCCAGGTCATGCCCTCCGTCAGGCGCTGGGGCGGCACCTGCTGCTCCACCAGGCCCATGGCCACGGTGATGGTCGGGCCGAAGGTAATGCCGGCCAGCAGCACGGCCAGGGTCAGCGTGAACACATTGGTGGCCAGCAGCAGGGGCACGGCCGTGATGCAGACCGAGGCGCCCACCCAGGCGATCTGGCGGTGCAGCGGCGCCTTCAGGCGCAGCGTGCCGAACACCAGTCCCATCACGCAGGAGCCCAGCGCATAGAACGACAGCACGATGCTGGCCGCCGCCGGCTGGCCCTGCTGCGTGGCAAAGGCCACGCTGGCCACGTCGATGGTGCCCACGATGATGCCCTGGGCCAGCATGAACAGCGCCAGCGTGCGTACCACGGGATGGCGGGCCAGCGACTGCTGGCGCGTGCGCCGCTGCGATGTGTCCACGGGTGGCTCTGTACGGCGCTGGGCCACGAACAGCGCCACGCCCACCAGCAGCAGCAAGGAGGCGGCCAGCGGCCCGGCCTCGGGGAACAGCACCATGCTCAGGCCGACCGACAGGGGCGGGCCGACGATGAAGCAGACATCGTCCAGCACGGCCTCCAGCGCATAGGCCGTCTGCAGTTGTGGCGTGCCGCGCAGCAGCACGGTCCAGCGCGCACGCACCATGGCCGGCATGCTGGGCAGGGCACCCACCAGCGCTGCCAGCACCAGCAGCAGCCACTCCGGTCCCTGCCAATGCGCGCAGGCCAGCAGCGCAAACATGGCGGCAGCACTCACGGCCGCTGCCCAGGGCAGGACCTTGCGCTGGCCATGGCGGTCCACCAGGGCCGAGATGCGGGGCGCCAGCACCGCGATGGACAGCGCAAAGCAGGCGGCGACCGCGCCGGCCAGCGTGTAGGCGCCGCGCTGCTGGGACAGCATGGTGATCAGGCCGATACCCGTCATGGAAAGGGGCAGGCGGGCCAGGAGACCGGCCAGCACAAAGGCGGCCGTGCCGGGCCGGGAGAACAGCTGGCGGTAGGCGTGGAACATGGAAACCTCGGAAGACGGACAGGCCGCTGCAATCACATACGCGGCGTATGTCAGCGATTCTACGGGTTGCCCATGACGCGCCGTATCATTGGCATACGTTTTGTATGTGAATGGAGTGCGCCATGCGCAAAAGCCGGGCCAGCATGATCGAGGAGACACGCGCCAAGCTCATCGAGGCTGCGCGCGAGGCCTTTGGCAGCCAGGGCTATGCCCAGGCCTCCATGGACGAACTGACGGCCAAGGCCGGCCTGACGCGCGGCGCGCTGTACCACCATTTCGGCGGCAAGCCGGGCCTGCTGGCCGCCGTGGTGGCGCAGATGGATGCCGAGATGGACGCACGCCTTGAGCAGGTGCTGGCCGACCATGCAGATCCCTGGGAGGGGTTCCTGGCCTACTGCCGTGCCTACCTGGCCATGGCGCAGGAGGGCGAGATACGCCGCATCGTGCTGCAGGATGCGCGCGCCGTGCTGACGGGCACGGACCAGGGCGAGCAGCACCGTGCCTGCATCGCCTTCGTGGCCGGCTACCTGGAGCAGCTCATGGAGCGCGGCGTGATCGTGCGGGCCAATCCGCTGGCCATGTCGCGCCTGCTCAATGGCTGCCTGGTGGAGTCGGCATTCTGGATTGCCGAGGAAGGGGCACCCCCCGAACGCCTGCAGCAGGCGCTGCAGGCGCTGGAGCTGACGCTCAAGGGGTGGAAGGCGCCTGCGAGGGGCTGAGCGCCCTCGCTCGCGCTTCACTCGTACTTCTTTTCCAGCGCGTCCCAGAACGGCTTGTTGACCAGGCGCTGGCGCTCGGCAAAGGGGGCGACCACAGCGGGGTTCTCGTCCACCCTGCGCTCGTTGCGCAGTTGGCCCAGCGCCTTTTGCATGCCGGCCACGGCGCCTTGCAGCGCGGCATTGGCATACAGCACCAGGCCATAGCCCAAGTCTGCCAGCTCGCCCGCGTCGGTGATGGGCGTCTTGCCTCCGATCACCATGTTCATCAGCTGCGGCGTGGACAGGCGCCGGGGCAGGGCGCGGATTTCTTCGGCCTGGGTCACGGCCTCCACGAAGAGGATGTCGGCTCCCGCCTCGGCAAAGCGCTGGGCGCGCTCGACGGCAGCCTCGAAGCCCTGCGTGGCGCAGGCATCGGTGCGCGCCATGATCAGCGTGCCCTGGTCGCGGCGCGCGTCCACGGCGGCCTTGATCTTGCCCAGCATTTCCTCGGTGGAAATCACTTCCTTGCCATTGAAATGGCCGCAGCGCTTGGGGCTGATCTGGTCCTCGATCTGGATGCAGTCGGCGCCCGCGCGCTCCAGCGTGCGCACCGCATGGTAGGTGTTGAGCGCGTTGCCGAAGCCGGTGTCGGCATCGACGATCAGCGGCAGATCCACGGCGTCGCGGATGCGGGCCGTGTGGTCGGCGATGTCGGTCAGGCCCATGAAGGCCTGGTCGGGCAGGCCGAACCACATATTGGTCACGCCAGCGCCGGTCACATAGATGGCCTCGAAGCCGAGATCGGCCACGACGCGCGCGGACAGTGCGTTGAATGCGCCGGGCACGAGCACGCCGCGGCGCGCTTCGGCCAGGGCCTTGAGTTGTTGCTTGGTGTTCATGGAGGGTTCTGTCGGATGAGGAAAAGTGCTGCGCGGGTGGGCGCTCAGTCCAGCGTGATGTTGGCGTTCTTGATCACCGGGCCCCACTTGGCGCGTTCGGCCTCGATGAACTTTCCGTAGGCCTGGGGCGTGCCGCCCATGACCATGCCGCCCGTGTTCTCGATCATGGCGCGCACCTCCGCGTCCTTGAGGGCGTCGTTCACAGCCTTGTTCAGGCGCTCGATCACGGCCGGCGGCGTGCTGGCCGGCGCGATCATGCCCAGCCAGTTGTATGACTCGAAGCCCTTGATGCCCGCCTCATCCAGCGTGGGCACGCCGGGTAGCACTTTCAGGCGCTGCTTGCTGGACACGGCCAGGGCCTTGACCTTGTCGCCCTGGATGGCAGGCAGGGCCGCATAGCCCATCTCGAACATGAAGGCCAGGTGGCCGCCCATCAGGTCGGTGGCTGCCAGCGCGCCGCCCTTGTAGGGCACATGGACCATGTCCGTGCGCGTCTGGAAGGCCAGCAGCTCGCCCGACAGGTGGTGGGCACCGCCCACGCCCGACGATCCATAGGTCAGCGTGCCGGGCTTGGCCTTGGCTGCCGCGACCAGTTCGGCCACGGTCTTGAACGGCTGGTTGGGCGCCGTGGTCAGGATCAGCGGCGCCTCTTCGATCAGGATGATGGGCTGCAGGTCGCGTGCGGCGTTGTAGGGCAGCTTTTTCATCAGCATGGGATTGGTCACCAGCGGACCCGGCGAGCCGAAACCGAAGGTATGGCCGTCCGTGGCCTTGGCGATGGCATCCGTGCCCGTCACGCCGCCCGCGCCGCCGCGGTTGTCGATCACGATGGGCTGGCCCAGGCTCTGGCCTATCTTGTCGGCGATCTTGCGGGCCCGCGTATCGGCAAAGCCGCCGGCCGCATAGGGCACGATGAGCTTGATGGGGCGCGAGGGCCAGGCATCTGCGCCCTGGGCCATTGCGGTGGCGGGGGCGGCGAGCAGGGCGGCAGCGGCGGCGGTGGCGCTGAGGGCCAGGCCCATGCCCAGGCGGAGGGTGTTGCGGCGGGTATTCATGGTGTCTTGTCTCGGTTGGGATCGATGGTGATGGCGCAAGCGGTTCACTTTTCCTGCATGTTCGCGGCCTTGACGATCTCGCCCAGGCGCTTGCGTTCGGCGTCTGTGAACTTCACGAACTCGGCGCGCGTGCCGCCGATGGGCTCGATGCCCAGGCCCTTGAGCTTTTCCACCGTGGCCGGCTCCTTCATGGCCTTGTCCACGGCGGCGGCCAGCTTGTCCAGGATGGCGGGCGGCGTCCCCTTGGGCGCATGGATGCCGGCCCAGTGCGCGATCTGCAGCTCGGCAAAGCCCTGCTCCACGGCGGTGGACAGCTGCGGATAGGCCGAGATGCGCTGCGTCCAGGTGGTGGCCAGGGCCTTGAACTTGCCTTCGTTGAGGATGTGGGGCAGGGCGATGATGCTGGCCTCCGACGTGCCCTCCACCTGCCCGCCCAGCACGGCCGTCGTGCTCTCCGACCCGCTCTTGTAGGGCACGGGCTGCAGCTGGGCGCCGTACTTCACGTTCAGCATCTCGGCCACGAAATGCGGCGTGCTGCCCGTGCCGGCAGTGGCGAAATTGAAGCCCTGGCCCTTCTTCGATGCCTCGACGAAATCGCGCAGGTTCTGGTAGGGCGCGTTCTTGGGAACCACGATCACGGACGGCGCCAGGCCGATCATGGCCACCGGAACCAGCGCATCGTCCTTGAACGGCATGGTCTTCTTGATCATGCTGTTGGAGATCACGCCAGCCGCGCTCACCAGCAGGGTGTAGCCGTCGGGCTGGGCCTTGGCCACGATGTCGGCGCCCACCGTGCCTCCCGCACCCGCGCGGTTGTCGACCACCACGGGCTGGCCCAGGATCCTGGACGCGCCTTCGGCAGCCGATCGTGCCATCAGGTCATTGGCGCCGCCGGCCGAGAACGGCACCACCAGGCGAATGGGGCGGGTGGGCCAGGCATCGGCGGCGCCGGCAGCCCGTGCAGCGACGGAGCAGGTCACGCCGGCCAGCGGCAGCGCGGCGGCAAGCAGGGTGGCCAGGGCGGTGCGGCGGGGCAGGCGGGATGGCTGGTTCATGGGGTCTCCTGGAAATGCTTGAAATGATTGAAACGCCTGGCCTGTTTGCAAGTGGCATGCCACCGGATCAAAGGGTAAACCCTTGATATCGCAAGTTGTTGATGTGAATGGGTTTTGTGTTTCTTGAAAAGCCTGCTCTGCAGGCATTCATCGATTCGCCCGGTGCGGTGTTGCATGAATGAAATAATCGGTTGCATGAATGAATCAGTTGTGCCTTCCATGCATGCAACCCCTTCCGGCCCCCGCGCAGCCTGGCCGCGCGTCGTCACCGTGGGCCGCCACCGCATCGGCCGCGTGCTGGAGCGCATGTCGCTGGCCGTGGGCGACCAGGTGCGCGTGGAGCATGTCAGCGCGGCCTTTGACGATGCCGTGCAGGCCGTGCGTGCGCTGCAGGCGGTCGAGCCCATAGACGCCCTGGTGGCCGCAGGGGCCAGCGGCGCCTGGGTGCGCGAGCGGGTCGATATCCCCGTCGTCATGATCGAGGTGCGCGGGTTCGATCTGCTGCAGGCGCTGGCCAGCGCACGTGCACTGGCCCAGTCCGGCGGCACGCCGCGCATCGGGCTGGTGTCGTTCGACCATCCCTCGCCGCATCTGGCCCAGTTCGACGCGCTGTTCGGCGCCGGCATTGCGCAGTTCAGCTACCACGGACCCGAAGATGCCCAGGCCTGCGTGCGTGCGCTGCAGGCCGCCGGCGTGGGCGCCGTCGTCGCGCCGGGCCTGGTGGCCGACCTGGCCGAGCAGGCCGGCATTCCCAGCGTGCTGCTGTACTCCGATGGCGCCGTGCTGCAGGCCCTGCGTGACGCCGTGCTGCTGGCCCGCCACCGCCATGCCGAGCGCGCCCGCCACCAGCGGCTGGAAACCGTGCTCGGCCAGTTGCAGGACGGCGTGGTCGCCGTGGACACGCAAGGCCGCATCCAGGCCCTGAACCCCACCATGGCCGCGCTGCTGGGCGCGCCCGCCAATGCGCTGCATGGCCGGCTGCTGGACGAGGTGGCACCCGCGCTGGCACTGGCACAGGCGCTGCAGTCGCAGTCCCTGGAGCCCGAAGGCAGTGAAGACGTGGTCCAGCTGGCCATGCGCACCCTGGTGGTACGGCGCGCGCCCATCGTGGAAAACGGCCAGCTCACGGGCGCCTTGCTGGTGTGCCGCGACCCGGCCACCATCCAGCGTGCCGACCGCCACCTGCGCGCCAACCGCAGCCTGCGCGGCGCGGGCGTGCGCTGGCGCATCGAAGACTACGCGGGCGACAGCGAACCCGCCCAGCGCGTGCGCCGCCTGGCGCGCCAGTTCGCGGCCAGCGATGCCACCGTGCTCATCCAGGGCGACAGCGGCACGGGCAAGGAGTTGCTGGCCCAGGGCATGCACCGCGCCAGCCGGCGCGCGGCCCAGCCCTTCCTGGCGGTGAACTGCGCGGCCCTGGGGGAAAGCCTGCTGGAGAGCGAACTCTTCGGCTACGACGAAGGCGCTTTCACCGGCGCGCGGCGCGGCGGCAAGACCGGGCTGATCGAGGCGGCCCATACGGGCACCTTGTTCCTGGACGAGATCGGCGACATGCCGCTGGCCCTGCAGTCCCGCCTGCTGCGCGTGCTGCAGGAGCGCGAAGTGCTGCGCGTGGGCTCCACCACGCCCGTGCCGGTGGACCTGCGCGTCATCGCCGCCACGCACGCCGATCTGGCGGCCCTGGTCGAGCGCGGTGAATTCCGGCGTGACCTGTTCTACCGCCTGGCCGTGCTGCGCCTGTACATGCCCGGACTGCACGAACGCGGCCCGGCCGATGTCCAGGCCCTGGCCCGCGCCATGCTGGCGCGGCGCCTGCGCACGCAGTCGCTGCAGGCGGAAGGGCCATCGCTGGAGCCCTTGCTGGCGGCCTTGCTGGAGCTGGCATCCGGCCACCGCTGGCCCGGCAATGCGCGAGAGCTGGACAACTGGGTGGAACGCCTGCTGGCCTGCCGCCACGACCTGCGCGACAGCGCGGGCCGCGTGGACATGGGCCGCTTGCGGGAGCTGTTTCCTGAATGCGGCGGGGCTGGGCAGGGTACCGTTCAGGCCCTGCCAGCGCAGCAGCGGCAACTGCAACTGCGCGAGGCCCGGCGCGATGCCGAGCGCCAGCGCATGCGCGAAGTGCTGGAGCAGGTACAGGGCGACCAGCGCCGCGCCTGCGAGATCCTGGGCATCAGCCGGGCCACGTTGTGGCGCAGGCTCAGGGCGCCGGACTGATCAGGGTGCATGGCCACCCAGCCGCTCGGCCAGGAAATCCATCAGCACGCGCAGCTTCAGTGGCAGATGTCTGGTGGGCGGGTGAAGAATCCACAGCTGGCCGCTGTAGTTGGGCAGGAAGCTCCAGTCCGGCAGCACCTGCACGATGCGCCCGTCCGCCAGGGCCTGCCGTGCCGTGAAGCGGGGCAGGCTGGCGATGCCGATGTGCTGCAGCACGGCGTCCAGCCGCACACCGGTGTGGTTGGCCGCATAGCGCCCGCGCACGGCCACGGTGACGGTCTTGCCGCGGCCGCGCAGCTTCCAGTGCGCGTCGCCGGGCTCCTCTCCCAGGTAGATGCAGCTGTGGGCCTTGAGGTCCAGCGGATGTGCGGGCGTGCCGTGCCGGGCCAGGTACTGGGGCGAGGCGCACAGCAGATGGTCGATGTCCATCAGGTGGCGGCCCATGAGCCCTGGCGGCGGGTGGTTGGTGATGCGTATGGCCAGGTCCACGGGGTCATCGATCAGGTCCATGTAGCGGTCTTCCAGCCGCATTTGCACGTCGACCTCGGGATACAGGGCCAGGAAGTCGGGCATGTGGGGATGGACCACGGTATGGCCCACGGCCTTGGGCACGCTGATGCGCACCAGGCCGCGCGGCTGCGCGTCCTGAAGCAGGGATGCAGCCATGACGGCCTGCGCGGCGCCCACCATGTCCAGGCAGCGCGCATGCACTTCGCGGCCGGCCTCGCTCAGGCGCAGCTTGCGCGTGGTGCGTTCCAGCAGGCGCAGGCCCAGCGCCTTTTCCAGCCGCGCCACGCCCCGGCTGGTGGCCGATGGCGTGCTGCCCAGCTGGCGCGCGGCCTCGGAGAAGCTGCCCGTGTCCACCACCTTGACGAAGATGGCCATTTCTCCGAACAGGGGCAGGGCTTGATTTGTGCTCATGGCGCAAAGAATATTTGGAATACCGGGGGATTATCGCGATGGCAGCCCGGTTCTACACTGCCGCTCCATGCCTTTGCACACCTCCACTCCCCTCATCGAATCCCATGCCCTGGGCCAGGCCAGCGGCCAGAACATCTGGCTCAAGCTGGACGCGCTGCAGCCTTGCGGATCATTCAAGTTGCGCGGCATAGGCCATGCCTGCGAGACCCTGGCGGGCCAGGGCAAGAAGCGCTTTGTGGCCTCGTCGGGCGGCAATGCCGGCATTGCCGTGGCCTATGCGGGACGGCAGCTGTCGATGCCCGTCACCGTGGTCGTTCCCCAGACCACGACCGAGCATGCACGGGCATTGATCCGCGCCCAGGGCGCCGAGCTGATCGTGCATGGCTCCGTCTGGGACGAGGCCAATGCGCTGGCCCAGTCCCTGCTGGGTGCCGACGATGCCTTTGTCCACCCGTTTGACGATCCGCTGCTGTGGGCCGGGCATTCCACCCTCGTCGACGAACTGGCCGCTGCCGGCTTCAAGCCCGACGCCGTGGTGCTGGCCGTGGGCGGCGGCGGCCTGCTGGCCGGCGTGGTGCAGGGCCTGGAGCGCCATGGCTGGACCGATGTGCCCGTGATCGCGGCGGAGACGGCCGGCGCCGATTCTCTGGCGCAGTCCCTGGCCCAGGGCCGCCGCGTACTGCTGGACCGCATCACCAGCGTGGCTACTTCGCTGGGCGCGCGCCAGGTCTGCCAGCGGGCCTTCGATCTGGCGCAGGTGCACCCCGTGCGCAGCGCCGTGGTGACGGATGCGCAGGCGCTGCAGGCCTGCCTGCGCTTCATTGACGACCATCGCCTGCATGTGGAGCCGGCCTGTGGCGCCGCGCTGGCCCTGGCCTACGGGCGCGCTCCTGCGTTGCAAGGCTTCCAGCGCGTGCTGGTGGTGGCCTGCGGCGGCACGACGAACACGCTGGAGCAGCTCCAGGCGTGGCGTGGGGCGGCGCTGGCAGCCGAGGCGTGAGCACGGCTGCGGCCTGAAGTCCCGGCCCGCGCATTCATGCGGCGCTCAACACCTCGCCGGGGACCCTGATCCAGCCTTCCATCAGGATGCGTGCGCTGCGGCTCATCAGGGCCTTGGTCACCTGCCACTGGCCGTTCACCAAACGGGCCTCGGCGCCCACGCGCAGCGTTCCGGAGGGGTGGCCAAAGCGCACGGCGCTGCGCTCGCCGCCGCCTGCCGCCAGATTCACCAGCGTGCCCGGCACAGCCGCTGCGGTGCCGATGGCCACGGCAGCCGTGCCCATCATGGCGTGGTGCAGCTTGCCCATGGACAGGGCGCGCACCAGCAGGTCCACGTCACCCGATTCAATGCGCTTGCCGCTGGATGCCGTGTAGGCGGCCGGTGGCGCCACAAAGGCGATCTTTGGCGTGTGCTGCCGTCTGGCGGCCTCGGCCAGGTCCTTGATCAGCCCCATCTGCAGCGCGCCGTGGGCGCGTATGGCCTCGAAGCGGGCCAGGGCCTCGTCGTCCGTGTTGATGGCGTCCTGCAGCTCGCAGCCCGTGTAGCCCAGGTCCTGGGCGTTCAGGAAGATGGTCGGAATACCCGCATTGATCAGCGTGGCCGCCAGGCTGCCCACGCCGGGCACGTCCAGCCGGTCCACGAGGTGGCCTGTAGGGAACATGGCTCCGCCATCGTCTCCTTCATCGGCGGGATCCAGGAACTCCAGCGCCACTTCGGCGGCCGGGAAGGTCACGCCATCGAGCTCGAAGGAGCCGGTCTCCTGGACCTGGCCTTGCGTGATGGGCACATGGGCCACGATGGTCTTGGCGATGTTGGCCTGCCAGATGCGAATGGTGACCGTGCCGTTGCGAGGAATGCGCGCGGGATCTATCAGTCCCATGTGGATGGCGCAGGGCCCCACGGCGGCCGAGAGGTTGCCGCAGTTGCCGCTCCAGTCCACAAACGGCTGGTCGATGGCGACCTGGCCAAACAGATAGTCCACGTCATGGCCTTCCCGCGTACTGGGAGCCAGGATCACGGCCTTGCTGGTGCTGGACGATGCATTGCCCATGCCGTCGATCTGCTTGCCGTACGGGTCGGGGCTGCCCAGGGCGCGCAACAGGATGGCGTCGCGCACGGGTCCGGGGCGCTGGGCCGCCTCGGGCAGATCCTGCAGGCGAAAGAACACGCCCTTGCTGGTGCCGCCGCGCAGATAGGTGGCAGGGATGCGCAACTGGGGAAGAAAGGTTTCGGGGATCGCGCCCATCTCAGGCCTCCTGTGCTGTTGTTCGTATCTGTGTCTGTTCTTGCGGTCTGCCGATCGCCGGAGCGCGCAGCCTCTGGCGGCGGTTGATGCCCATGGACGGTGTCCCCTGCGGTGTCAGGCGATGGCAGTAGGCCAGGTTTGTTGCAAGCGCCATGCCATCCGCATCAAGGGAAAACCCGTGCAAGCCTTGCAGCGCGCCAGCACAGGGCGTGTGCACTGCGGTGCTGGCTGCCGCCGCAACATTCGTTTCACTGTCGTTTCAAAATTGCTGCTTTTGATTTCATGGATGAGGGAGCGTGCAACGGTTCGGTCCCCCAGTCCCACGCCGGCCTGCGGAGCTCTCTAGGGTTTGCCCGGGCCAGCCTTCAGCAAGTGTGCTTGCAGACGATAGAGGAAGGGTGTTTGTAGGATTTGTCTTATCCATGGTTCGCCTGCCGCGTGCCGAAATCCATTTATCCTCGCGCTCTGCTCCACATGGCCTGTACTGCCCTTTCCGGTGAACCTGCCATGGGGCTGGCAACGAGCGGTTCCGTGCTCCTGGACCGATTTCCCGTGACCGCCTATTCCGCCTTAGCCGCTCCATGTCAGTTTTTGCCCAGCGCACGCTTGTAGCCATCCGGGCCGCCTGGCCAGCCGCAACCGTCATGGCGGTGGGCATGTGCCTGAGCGCTGTGCTTGCCTTGCAGCAGCAGCGGGCGCTGGAGCGTATCGACCTGCAGCGCCATACCCAGCAGGCCCAGTCGGCCCGCCAGGCGCTGGAGATGCGCCTGGATGCCTACGCGGTCATGGTCCAGCATGTGGCCAACCAGCTGGCCGCCTCTCCCGAGATGGGGCAATCGGCCTTCGCGCGCATGGCGCAGGCGCTGCGCATACAGGCGCAGCCGGGCATGCAGGCGCTGTCCTTTACACGGGCCGCAACGCAGCGCGGTCTGCCCGGCCAGGATCAGGCCTTCACCGCCCGGCCCGGGCCCCACTATTTCTTCATCGACTATCTCTGGCCGCTGGAGGGCAACGAGTCCATTGCCGGCCTGGACATGCACGACCGCCCCAGCCTCATGGCCAGCATGGTGCGCAGCCGCGACAGCGCGGCCGCCGTGGTCTCGGCACCGTTTGCGCTGAAGCAGCCCGGCGAGCATGCCACCGCCGTGCTGGTGCGCGCGCCTGTCTTTGCGCTTGTGGACCACCAGTCCCCGGACGGGGAGGCCGCGCAGCCGCTGTTTCTGGGGACTGCAGACGTCAGCGTGCGCGTGCACGACCTGGTGCAGGATCTGCATGAACGCGGCTTTCTGCGCCGGCTTGCGCTGGCCATGCATGACGCAGGCCCGACCTCGCCCCTGCCGCCGGCCGGCATATCGCCGCTGCCGCTGTACCTGGGCGCGGCCTGGCCGGAGCGCGGGCAGGAGGCGGCCGGCATGGGCGACACCGGCCAAGTGGTGCTGGAGCAGACGCTGCAGGCCCAGGACCGGCTGTGGCGGTTGAACTTCATTCCCATGGGGACGGCCCTGTCCTGGACCGAGCGTGTCCAGCCCCTGGTTCTTTTCGCGCTGGGCATGCTCGTGTCGGCCCTGCTGGCGTCGCTGGCGGCGGCCTGGTGGCGGCGCCATCCTTCCAGCTGGGCCCAGCTGCGCGCCTCCTCCCGCAGCATGCGCGAGAGCGATGCCCGCTTTCAGGCCCTGTTCGAGCAGGCTGCCGTGGGCGTGGTGCAGGTCGATGCGGCCAGCGGCAACGTCCTGCATGTGAACCGCAGGTACTGCGACATTACGGGCCATGAGGCGCAGCAGCTGTGCCAGCGGCCCCTGCTGGCCCTGTTGGCGGCCGAAACCCTGGAGGGCGACCGGGTGCTGCTGCAGGAGCTGACGGCGGGCCAGCGCGGGGCCCTGCAGATCGAGCGGCAGCTGCGGCGCCGCGACGGCACCCTGGTCTGGGTGGAGCTGCATATCTCCGCGCTGGGCCATGGCCCGTCCCGGCGGCTGATGGCGCTGGTGCAGGACATCAGCGCGCGGCGCCACCTGCAGCAGATGCAGCGCGATGGATCGCGCCATCTGCGCATGGTCATCCAGCGCCTGCCTCTGGGCCTGGCCATGCTTCAGGACGACGGCCGCTTCGCCTACTGGAACGAGGAATTCATGCGCCTGGCGGGCCACGGTGCCACGGCCGGCATGGATGGTGATGGCTGGTGGTGCAACATGTGTCCCGATGAAGCCCGCCGCCTGCGCATGCAGCGCCGCTTCGAGGCCGCGCAGGCGAGGGCGCGCGTGGCACAGAGCCTGCACAGCGGCGAGTCCGACAGCTGCGGCACCCTCAACTGCGAGGAATACCAGCTCATGGGCAGCGATGGCCGCACGCGTTCCGTATCGATAGGCGGCATGCTGCTGGACGAAGGCTGCCTGCTGATCCTGCAGGACCAGAGCCAGCGCAAGACCGCCGAAGAGGAAATCCGCCGCCTGGCCTTCCACGACGCGCTCACCGGCCTGCCCAACCGCCGCCTGCTGGTGGACCGGTTGCAGCAGGCGCTGGCCTCCAGCCGCCGGCGCGGGCGCTGCGGCGCCGTCATGCTGCTGGATGTGGACAACTTCAAGGCCTTCAACGACAGCCTGGGGCTGGAGCTTGGCGATGTGCTGCTGCGCATGATTGCCGAGCGCCTGGCGCAGTCCCTGGGGCCCGAGGCCACGCTGGCCCGCCACAGCGGCGATGACTTCGTCGTGCTGCTGGAGGACCTGGGCAAGGACTCCATGCATGCGGCCTCGCAGCTGGAAGGCGAGGTCCAGCGCATGCGTTCGCTGCTGCAGCAGCCGCTGCAGTTGGCAGGCCAGTCCTGCCACATCACGATGAGCATTGGCGCCAGCCTGTTCGGCGAGCAGGAACTGAGCGCCGACGAGGTGCTGCGCCGCGCCGAAATGGCCATGTACCAGGCCAAGGGCATGGGGCGCAACACGCTGCAATTCTTCGATCCGCAGTTGCAGGCCGTGCTGCGCTCGCGCACGGCCATGGAGCAGGAAATGCGCGAGGGCCTGGTGCGCAGCCAGTTCGTCCTGTACTACCAGCCGCAGATGGCGCACGGACGCATCGTGGGCGCCGAAGGCCTGCTGCGCTGGAACCACCCGCGCGAAGGGCTGGTGCCGCCCTCGCTCTTCGTCTCGCTGGCCGAGGAGACCGGCCTGATCCAGCAACTGGGCGAATGGGTGCTGGGCGAGGCCTGCAGGCAGCTGGCGCAATGGGCGGCGGACCCCGAAATGGCCTGCATGGTGCTGGCCGTCAACGTCAGCCCGCGCCAGTTCCACCAGGCGCGCTTCGTGGAGCAGGTGCTGCAGGCGCTCAAGGAGCATGGCGCCAACCCGCGCCTGCTCAAGCTGGAGCTGACCGAAAGCCTGCTGCTGGCCGACGTGGACGACACGGCCGCCAAGATGGCCACGCTCAAGGCCCACGGTGTCGGCTTCTCGCTGGATGACTTCGGCACAGGCTATTCCTCGCTGGCCTATCTCAAGCGCCTGCCGCTGGACCAGCTCAAGATCGACCGCAGCTTCGTGCGCGACGTGCTCAGCGACCCCAACGACGCGGCCATTGCGCGCACCATCGTCGCCCTGGGCACCAGCCTGGGACTGCAGGTCATCGCCGAAGGCGTGGAAACCGAGGCGCAGCGCCAATTCCTCGAAGACCAGAGCTGCCACGTCTGGCAGGGCTACCTGCTCAGCCCGCCCGTGCCCGTGCGCAGCTTCGAGGCCCTGGTGCGCGAGGCCGCCCCCTTGCAGCGCCCCCCGGCCTTGAGCCCCGCATGCCTGACCCCGCCGGCGCAACACCGGCCCGAAGTGGCGGAATGCACGGACGCCAGCACGGGGCCAGAGGTCCCTTCAAACCATTCTTGACATTCGCAGCGGCCCCGCCCGGGCCGCTTTCCATTCTTGAGAGGGGGTGGCGCGCGGTATCATCCCGAGCTGCCTTGTTCTTTCCCCACCTCCTTGTTTGTCCGTTCGCCGCGGACCGCTTTGTGCCTGCATCGTGCGCCTGAATTCCATCAAGCTGTCCGGCTTCAAGTCCTTCGCCGAGCCCACCAACTTCATGCTGCCGGGTCAACTGGTGGGCGTGGTGGGCCCCAACGGCTGCGGCAAGTCCAACATCATGGATGCGGTGCGCTGGGTGCTGGGCGAGAGCAAGGCCAGCGAGCTGCGCGGCGAGTCCATGCAGGACGTGATCTTCAACGGCACCACGCACCGCAAGCCGGCCAGCCGCTCCAGCGTGGAACTGGTTTTCGACAACAGCGACCACCGTGCGGGCGGCCAGTGGGGCCAGTTCGGTGAGATCGCCGTCAAGCGCGTGCTCACGCGCGAGGGCAACAGCAGCTACTTCATCAACAACCAGGCCGTGCGCCGCCGTGACGTGCAGGACGTGTTCCTGGGCACGGGCCTGGGCCCGCGCGCCTACGCCATCATCGGCCAGGGCACGATCAGCCGCATCATCGAGTCGCGCCCCGAAGAGCTGCGCCTGTTCCTGGAAGAGGCCGCAGGCGTGTCCAAGTACAAGGAGCGCCGGCGCGAGACCGAGAACCGACTCTCGGCCACCACCGAGAACCTCACGCGCGTGGAGGACATCCTGCGCGAGCTCAACAACAACCTCGACCGGCTGGAGAAGCAGGCCGAGGTGGCGGCGCAGTACAACGCGCTGCAGTCCCAGGTCACGCTCAAGCAGCAGCAGCTGTGGTTTCTCAAGCGCGCCGAGGCCGAGGCCGAGCAGGACCGCGTGCGCGTGGAGGGCCTGAAGGCCGTCAACGAGCTGGAAGAGCGCATGGCCGACATCCGCAACAACGAAAGCGGACTCGAAACCCTGCGCCAGGCCCACTATGACGCCAGCGACCAGGTCAACCAGGCCCAGGCCAAGCTCTACGAATCCACGGCCGAGGTCGGCAAGCTGGAGGCCGAGATCCGCTACGTGCTCGAAGGCCGCCAGCGCGTGCAGCAGCGGCTGCAGCAGCTGTCCGAGCAGGTGCTGCTGTGGAACAGCCGCCGCGAGGAGGCCGAAGCCGAAATCGAAAATCTCGACGGCGCCGGTATGGACGCCGAGGAACAGGCCGAGATGCTGGCCGCCCAGGTCGAGGAGCAGAGCATGCGCCTGCCCGACCTGGAAGAGGCGCTGCGCAATGCCCAGAAGGCCGATGCCGACCAGCGCGCCAGCGTGGTGCAGGTGCAGCAGCAGATCCAGGTGCTGGCCGCTGAGCAGCGCAGCCTGGACGAGCAGCGCCGCCAGTTCGAGACCCGCTTCGAGCGACTGCGCGCCGACCGCAATGCGCTGGAGACACCCGACGAGGCCCGCCTCCACAATCTGCAGTCCCAGCTGGACGAGGCCCGCGAACTGGCTGAAATGGCCGATGCCGTGCTCAACGAGCTGCAGGACTCCGTGCCCCAGCTCGATGAGGACCGTCGCACGCGCCAGCAGGCCGTCAATGCCGAGGCCGCGCGCCATGCCGACCTGTCGGCGCGGCTGGAAGCCCTCAAGGCCCTGCAGGAAAAGGTCAAGACAGACGGCAAGCTCCAGCCCTGGCTGGCCAAGCACGGCCTGGACGGCATGCAGGGCCTGTGGAGCCGCATTGCCATCGAGCCCGGCTGGGAAAACGCGCTGGAGGCCGCGCTGCGCGAACGCCTGGGCGCGCTGGAAGTGGGCCGGCTCGACATGGTGCGCGGCTTCCTGGGCGCAGGCGGGCACGATGCGCCCCCCGCGCGCCTGGCCTTCTTCAGCCCGCCGCAAGGCGCGCCCGCGCCGGCCGCCGGCCGCTGGCAGCACCTGTCGGACCTGCTGCGCGTGAACGATGCCGGCCTGCGCGCCGTGCTCGGCGACTGGCTGCAGGACTGCTACACGGCGCCCACGCTGGAAGAGGCGCTGTCGCGTCGCGGCGAGCTGCGGCCCGGCGAGACGGTCTATGTGCCCACGGGCCATGCCGTCAGCAGCCACAGCGTGAGCTTTTATGCGCAGGACTCGGAGCAATCCGGCCTGCTGGCCCGCGCCCAGGAAATCGAGCACCTTGAAAAGGAAGTGCGTGCCCAGGCGCTGATCTCCGACGAGTCGCGCACGGCCCTGGTGCGTGCCGAAAGCGCCTATGCCGAGGCCTCGCAGCGCCTGGTCAGCGCCCGGCGCGAGGCCAGCGAATCGCAAAGCCGTGCCCACGAGCTGCAGGTCGAGACGCTGCGACTGTCGCAGCTGGCCGAGCAGGCCCGTGCACGCAATGCCCAGATCAGCGCCGACCTGGCCGAGGTCGAGGCCCAGCTGTCCGACATCGAGGAGCGCCGCGTGGCGGCCGAAGCCCGCTTCGAGGAACTGGACATGCAGCTGGCCGACAGCCAGGAGCGCCATGCCCAGCTGGGCGACAAGGTGCTGGAGTCCGAGCGGCGCCTGAACGAATCGCGCGAGCAGCTGCGCACGCTGGAGCGCCAGGCCCAGGAGGCCACTTTCTCGCGGCGCAGCCTGGAGGCTCGCCGGGGCGAACTCAGCCGCACCATAGAGACGGCCAGCCAGCAGGCCCGCTCGCTGGCCGACGAGCAGCAGCGCGCGCAGGACGAACTCACGCGCCTGACCGATGCCGCCGCCCAGGGCGGCCTGCAGGACGCGCTGGATCTGAAGATGCAGCGCGAGCAGGCCGTGGCCGCGCGCCGCAGCGAATATGACGACCTGACCAACAAGCTGCGCGCCAGCGACGAACGCCGCCAGCAGCTGGAGAAGGCGCTGGACCCGCTGCGCCAGCGCATCACCGAATTCCAGCTCAAGGAGCAGGCCGCGCGCCTGGGCCTGGAGCAGTACTCCACCCTGCTGGAGGAGGCCGGTGCCGACCTGGCAGCCGTCTCCCAGTCCATTGCCGAGGCCAATGTGCGCATGCACGGCCTGCAGGGCGAAATCGACCGGCTGCACCGCGAGATCGCCGCCCTGGGCGCCGTCAACCTGGCGGCGCTGGACGAGCTGAAGCTGGCGCGCGAGCGCAAGACCTTCCTTGACGCGCAGACCGAGGACCTGACCCAGGCCATGAACACGCTGGAAGATGCCATCCGCAAGATCGACGCCGAGACGCGCGAGCTGCTGTCGGGCACCTTCGAGACCGTGAACGGGCATTTCGGGCGCATGTTCCCCGAGCTGTTCGGCGGTGGCCAGGCCAAGCTGGTGATCACCGGCGATGAAATCCTCGACTCGGGCGTGCAGGTGATCGCGCAGCCGCCCGGCAAGAAGAACCAGACCATCCACCTGCTGTCCGGTGGCGAGAAGGCGCTGACGGCGATTGCCCTGGTCTTCGCCATCTTCCAGCTCAACCCGGCGCCGTTCTGTCTGCTGGACGAGGTGGACGCGCCGCTGGACGACGCCAACACCGAGCGCTATGCCAAGCTGGTGGCCAGCATGAGCAAGGGCACGCAGTTCCTGTTCATCAGCCACAACAAGATCGCCATGGAAATGGCGCAGCAGCTCATCGGCGTGACCATGCAGGAGCAGGGCGTGTCCCGCATCGTGGCCGTGGACATGGAGTCCGCGCTGTCCATGGCTGAGCTATCCTGAGCATGTCCGCAACCTTCCGAACCCATTTGCTGGAACGACGTTTCATTCCTTCATTCCATGAGTAACCTGCAAATCAGTCTGGCCGTCCTGGGCTTTGTGGTGCTGGCCCTGATCATTGCCTACAACAGCTGGTCCGCACGCCGCAACGCACCCAAGCGCGCCGACCCCGTCGAAGAGGCGCAGCGCGATCCCTCGCGCCATGAACCCGGCATGGACACCGTGGGCCACGGCCCGGACCTGACGCACAGCCTGCGCGAGCCCGTGCTGGGCGACTTCGGCACCGCAGCCCCGGGCCAGAGCCCTGCCGCCGTGGACCGCTTTGCCGAAACCGATGCCGAACTGGCCCATCTGGTCCAGCTCGAAGAGCAGCAGCGCCAGGCCGAGGCCCAGGCCGCTTTGGCGGCCAAGGCAGCCCAGTCGGTGCAGACCGCGCAGGCTGCCCATGCCCTGCAGGCGGCTGAAGACGCCAGCGCATCGGCACCCGCATCTGCGTCAGTGCCTGCGCCATCCCCGTTGGCACCGCAGTCCATCGAGCCTTCCCTCAACGACGCGGCCCTGACCAGCGCTGCGGCCAGCCGGCCGGGCCTGGATGCGCTGATCGATGCCATTGCCCCCGTGCAGGTCGGCCAGGCCGTGCCTGGCGAACTGGCGCTGCAGGCCCAGCCGGCCACGCGGCGCGCGGGCAACAAGCCGTTTGCCATCGAAGGCATGAACCAGTCCACCCACCAGTGGGAGCCGCTGCAGCCCGGCCAGCGCTACCTGGGTTTCCAGGCCGGCGTGCAGCTGGCCAACCGCACGGGTGCGCTCAACGAGATCGAGTTCTCCGAGTTCGTTGCCAAGGTGCAGCGCTTTGCCGACGCGCTGGGCGCCACGCCCGACGTGCCCGACATGCTGCAGGAAGTGGCGCGTGCGCGCGAGCTCGACCAGTTCGCCAGCGAGCACGATGCCCAGCTCACCTTCATGCTGCGCGCACGCCAGGCCTCCTGGAGCGCGGGCTATGTGCAGCAGAACGCATCGCGCCAGGGCTTTCTGCCGGGCTCCATGCCCGGGCGCATGGCCCTGCCTTCGCCCACGCCCGGCATGCCGCCGGTGCTGGTGCTCAACTACGACCCGCAGGCGGCCATGGCCGACGACCTGGACACCTCGGTGGTGCGCGAGTTCCTGCTGAGCCTGGACGTGCCCCAGGTGCCGCGCGGCGAGCAGGCCTTCGTGCAGCTGCGCCAGGTGGCCGAGCGCCTGTGCCAGACCATGGACGGCGTGCTCTGCGACCAGAACGGCTACCTGCTGCCGGCCATGGCGCTGGACCCCATCCAGCACGACCTGGAACAACTCTATGACAAGCTCGACAGCCGCGAGCTGTCGGCGGGCTCCATGCTGGCGCGGCGACTGTTCAGCTGACGCGGCGCGGTGCCCCTGGTGCACAACAGGCTCCTGGCCTCAACCCCATGAACGACAATCTGGATCTCTTCTCCGGCGCAGCCCCCGCGGCGCCGGAGTCCGGGGCCGCCCCCGACAAGGTGCTGGCCAAGGTGCAGGCGCTGCGCGCCCAGCTCAACCAATGGGCACATGAGTACTACGTGCTGGACACGCCCACCGTGCCCGACGGCGAGTACGACCGCGTCTTCCAGCAATTGCAGGCATTGGAAGGTGCCTACCCCGAACTGGTCACCCCGGACTCGCCCACGCAGCGCGTGATCGGCGCCGTGCTCGACGGCCTGATGCCCGTGCGCCATGCCGTGCCCATGCTCAGCATCCGCACCGAGACCGACAACGAGGCCACGGGAGCCGAGGCCTTCGACGCACGCATCCGCAAGGAGCTGGAACTGGCCGAAGGCGCACCGCCCGTGGAATACGTGGCCGAGCCCAAGTTCGATGGCCTGGCCATGAACCTGCGCTACGAGAACGGCCGCCTGGTGCAGGCCACCACGCGCGGCGACGGCGAGGTGGGCGAGGACGTCACACACAACATCCGCACCATCCGCAAGATTCCGCTGTCCCTTCCCGAAGGCAAGGGCGTGCCGCCCGTGGTCGAGGTGCGCGGCGAGGTCTACATGGGCCGCGCCGACTTCGTCCGGCTCAACGAACGCCAGCAGGCCGCCGGCGGCAAGAGCTTTGCCAATCCGCGCAATGCGGCGGCGGGCTCGGTGCGCCAGCTGGACTCGGGCATTGCTGCGCAGCGACCGCTGTCCTTCTTCGCCTATGGCCTGGGAGAGATCACGCCGGCCGCGCAGGGCGGCCCCGACTTCGGCACCCACTACGCCATGCTGCAGACGCTGCGCGACTGGGGCTTCCCGGTGGCGCCCCAGGTCTGCATTGCCAAGGGTGCGGCCGAGCTGGTGGCCTTCCACCAGCGCATGGGCGCCGAGCGCGCCACGCTGCCCTACGAGATCGACGGCGTGGTCTACAAGGTTAACAGCCTGGCCCAGCAGCGCCAGCTGGGCTTTGTCTCGCGCGAGCCGCGCTGGGCCGTGGCCCACAAGTACCCGGCCGAGGAAATGCCCACGCGCATGGAAGGCATCGACATACAGGTCGGCCGCACGGGCAAGCTCACCCCCGTGGCGCGCCTGGCGCCCGTGGCCGTGGGCGGCGTCATCGTCACCAATGCCACGCTGCACAACCTGTTCGAGATCCGCAAGAAGCGCGTGCGCACCGGCGACACCGTGGTCGTGCGCCGCGCCGGCGATGTGATTCCCGAAGTCGTGGGCCGCGTGCCCGGCGACCGGCCGGCCTATGTGCCCAACTTCCGCATGCCCGCTGCATGCCCCATCTGCGGCAGCGCGGTGTCGCGCCCCAAGGGCGAGGCCAACCACCGCTGCACGGGCGGCCTGTTCTGCCCGGCGCAGCGCAAGGAGGCCATCCTGCACTTCGCCGCGCGGCGCGCCATGGACATCGAGGGCCTGGGCGACAAGCTGGTGGACCAGTTGGTGGACGGCCATGTGGTGCGCACGCTGCCCGACCTCTACCGCCTGGGCCTGGTGGCCCTGGCATCGCTGGACCGCATGGCCGAGAAGTCGGCCCAGAACGTGCTGGATGCGCTGGAGAAATCCAAGAAGACCACGCTGGCGCGATTCCTCTTCGGCCTGGGCATCCGCCAGGTCGGCGAGTCCACGGCCAAGGACCTGGCCCGCCATTTCGGCCAGCTGGACGCCATCATGGACGCCAGCGTCGAGCAACTGCTGCAGGTGCGCGACGTCGGGCCCATCGTGGCCGAGAGCATCCACACCTTCTTCGCCCAGCCCCACAACCGCGAGGTGGTCGAGCAGTTGCGTGCCTGCGGCGTGCACTGGGAAGAGGGCGCGGCGCGCGAGCAGACCGCCCAGCCCCTGGCCGGCATGACCGTGGTGCTCACCGGCACGCTGCCCACGCTGGGCCGCGACCAGGCCAAGGAGATGCTGGAGGCCGCTGGCGCCAAGGTCTCCGGATCGGTCAGCAAAAAGACCAGCTACGTGGTCGCGGGCGCCGAGGCCGGCAGCAAGCTGGCCAAGGCCGAGGAACTGGGTGTGCCCGTGCTGGACGAGGCCGGCATGCTGGCCCTGCTGGCGGGTGACCCCCCTGCTGCAGCCGCAGCGGAGCAGGGCTGATGGCGCTGAGTCCGCGCAAACCCGTGGTCGGCCTGGCGCTGGGCAGCGGGTCGGCGCGCGGCTGGGCGCATTTCGGCGTGCTGCGCGCGCTCGAGGATGCGGGCCTGCGGCCCGACATCATCTGCGGCTCGTCCATCGGCGCCCTGGTGGGCGCCTCCTATGCGGCCGGTGAAATGCAGCGCTTCGAGGAATGGGTGCTGGGCCTGGGCATGCGCAAGGTCTTCGGCTTCATGGACTTCAACATCGCGGGCGGCATGCTCAAGGGCGAGAAGCTGATCTCGTTCTGGCGCGAGCATTTCGTGGACTCGGCCATCGAGGATCTGAAGATTCCCTTCGGCGCCGTGGCCACCGACCTGCATTCGGGTGCCGAGGTCTGGCTGCGCAAGGGCTCCATCGCCGATGCCGTGCGCGCCTCCATCGCGCTGCCCGGCCTGTTCACGCCCGTGCAGCGCGAAGGGCGGCTGCTGGTCGATGGCGGCATCGTCAACCCCGTGCCCGCCTCGCTGGCGCGCGCCATGGGCGCGGACATCGTGATCGCGGTCGATCTCAATGCCGACATCATGCGGCGCCACATGCGGCCGCTGGCGCCCGCTGCCGCCATGGCCGCTGCGCCGCCGCTGGAGGAGGCCCCGCCCGCCGTGGAGCAGGGCGTGGCGCCCGAGGACCTGTCGGGCCAGGCCAGCGCCGTGGCCGGCTCGGCCTGGATGCGCCGGCTGCAGCGCGGCGTGATGGGGTGGATGCCCGGCCACCACCGCGATGAGGCAGGCCGCGAGACCGAGCCCCCGCCCCGGCCGCCCTCGCTGCTGGACGTGGTGATGACCAGCGTCAACATCATGCAGATGCGCATCACGCGCAGCCGCATGGCGGGTGACCCGCCCGAGCTGGTGATCGCCCCGCGCCTGTCCCACCTGGGCCTGCTGGACTTCCACCGCGCCCGCGAGGCCATCGACGAAGGCTACGAGGCGACGCAGGCCGCGCTGCCCGGCCTGCGCCACTGGGGTCTGTGAGGCCCCGGGGGAACGCGCCCTATGCCGCCTGGGCATCCCAGGCCGCCTCGCGCTCCACTGCTGCCGCGCTGCGGTCTGCGTTGGCCGCCGCGCCGCGCGAAGGCTGCAGCCGTTGCATCAATGCAGCCGGATCCAGGCACTGGATCAGCGGCAGGCCCGCGCCGGCATGCACCAGCTCCCGCACCAGGGCCGGCGTCGTGGAGGCCACGCTGAGCATGGGCGATTCCACCAGCGCGCTGGCCGGCAGCCGGTGCACGCCTTGCAGCGCGCTGACCAGCAGCCCCACGCGCAGGCCTCCGTGCTGGACCACGATGACCTGCGACTGCTCGGTGACCACGCCGGGCCGGCCCTGCAGCAGCGCGGCCAGGTCGAACACCCAGACATAGCCGCTGACGCTGCCCTGGCTGCGCCGCGCCAGCGCACCCACGCAAAACGGCAGCCGCCCTGCCGCCACGGGCGAGATGGCGCTGGCGGGCAGGGCCTCGCAGACATCGGCCGCCCGCAGGGCCAGCAGGCTGGCGCCCACGTAGAAGCTGGCCAGTTCCACCGGCGCATCGCCGCCGCCGTGCGCGGCGAGCGCACGCGCGACAGGACGCGAGCCATCCAGCCGCGTGGCCGGCGCCAGGCGCAGGGCGCGGTTGCGCGCATCGGCATGCACAGGGCCCAGCCGCTGAAGGCTCAGGCTGACGAGGCCGGCCAGTGTGTCCTCCGTTGCGCTTTCCTTTGCATCGCGTGCCGCGCCCTGGTCCAGCCGGAACTCGCGGTAGCCGCGCCCGGCAGCCATGCCGACGATGCAGTAGTGGCCTTCGATTTCCTCGATGCTGCTGCGTACCTCTCCATCGGCCAGCGTTGCCAGCCCGGCCACGCCTTCTATGCAACTGCCCAGCGGCCGACCGCCGTGGCTGGCGGCGATGATGCGGCCGTCGCGTGCCACGTAGAAAGCCTCCATCGGCAAACGGGGCAGGCCGTGGTCTTCGGGGCCGGCGTCTTCGGACTGCTCCGGTGCAGCGGCCTGCAGCATGGCCTGCAGTTCTCGGCGCGTGTGGAACAGCAGGGCAATGCCGCCGATGGCGGGGCCCTGATCTGCGCCCTGCCCATGCCCATGTCCATTGGTGGTTGAGGGGGCGCGCAATGCGGCGTGGTAGACGTGGACGGGCAGGCCCCCATCGTCCAGCTCCTGCACGTGATAGGCCTGGGCATCGCGCAGCGCCATGGTGGCCTGCAGTGCCGATGCCTGCACGCGCACGCCGGGTGACAGCGGCAGACCGGGTTCGTCCTCATGGCTGCAGGCCAGCACCAGGCCCTGGGCGTCATACAGCGCAATGCGCGCATAGACGGTGTACAGCGCATTGAGCTGCTCCAGCAGACGCTGCGCGGCGTCGTGTGCCTGTACCGACAGGGCCAGGCAGCCGCTGTTGTCTTGCAGCACTTTCTGCAGGCCTGGCGTCAGGGCCCACCAGCGGCAATCGTTGGCGCGTTCGTAGAGATTGCGCTCCAGCAGGTCCATCAGCAGCCGGTTCAGCGTGGTGTGCTCCTGCAGCCGCGTGGACAGCGCCGTCTCGTGCAGGCCGTGGATGGCGCGCGTGAACACGGCATGGGTCAGGTCGCCGGTCTCGCTCATCTGCTCCAGCACGGCCTGCAGCGGGTCCGGGTGGGCCGTGCCCTGCACGGGGGACTCCGGCGCCTGGCTGGCAGCCAGCACCTGGCCGTTCCAGACCACGCGGCGTATGTCGTCGGCCGCGCGTGCCATGGCGTGCAGGGGCGGGCAAAAGCCCCGGGACTGGGCCATCAGTCCTTCGGCGATGGCAGGCTCCAGTGCCTGCAGGACCTGCGGCCTTTGCTGGGTGGCGAAGGCCAGGTCCAGCGGCGCCATGACCTGGGTCTGCCAGCCCTCGGGGCCCGCATAGCCCTGGTAGGGCAGGGCGCGTGCCGTACGCACCAGATAGGTGCGGCCGGCGTGGATCAGCGGCTGCACGGCATCGCCGTGGTGCATGGGCACGCGGCTGCCGGGGGCGATCCAGTGGTCATCGCTGCTGGCAATGACCAGTCCAGCCGCATCCAGCAGCAGTCCCACCTGGGCGCGAGGCCCGCCCGAGGCAAAGATGGCCTGCATCTCGGCCGCGAAGTCGAAGCTCAGGCACAGTACGCCGAGCACCGCCATGGTGCGTGGATGCAGCAGGCGCTGCGCGTAGATCAGGCGGTCTGCGCCGGGCAGCACGCAGCTGGCGCCGAAATGGCTGACATGGCCGGCCTGCTGCAGGCACTGCTGAAACCAGCCCTCGGCGCAGGGCGGCAGCGGCTTGTCGCCTGCCTGGGCGCGTGCACAGACCTGGCCCTGGGTGTCCAGCAGCAGGATGTCGTCGTAGACCGTGTACTTGGCACGGTAGGCCTGCAGGTGCAGCTGCAGCGGAGCCTGCCAGGCGTGCAGGCCGCCCGCGGCCATGTCCAGCAGGATGTCGCCATCGCCGAGCTGGGCCATGGCCTCGCACAGCACGGAATCGGCGGCCAGGAAGCCGACATCGGCCGTGCGCTCGTAGAGGCTGCGCACCAGCAGGTCGATGGCATGGCTGGACTGCATGCCCAGCTGGGCCATGGCTTCCTGCGCGGACTGGGCCAGCTGCGACTGCAGCAGGCCTTGCTCCAGCTGCTCCAACCCCTGGCGCGTGTCGGTCAGCATGGACACCAGGGCCTGTCCCTGCTGCGAGGCCTGCATGCGGGCCGAAGCCTCGATGAGACGCCACATGAGCCGGATCTCGCGCAGGTCGGCGGCGTTGCGGTTGAGTTCCCGCAGGTGGGGAAGAATCAGGTCGGTGGGCAGGGATGTGGCCATGGGGCGCTCCGCAGTCAGGTTCAGGTTCGGTAAACCAACTTTTCCGCTCAGGGAAAAGCCCTATGCAAAGAGCAAGAAGGAGGCCAGTTTGTGACTAAATGTGTCTGCAAGGTGACATAGGGGTGACGGACCGCCGCCTGCTCCCCGTCCGCAGCCCGTCCGGTGCCACACCGGGGCATGGCCCGGCATCACCGCAGTGCGTACGCCGGCGCCCCGTGCAGCACGGTGGTGCCTGGCGGCCGTGCAGGCCTACAGGCTCAGGTCGATGGAGTGCACCCGGTGCGCGTCCAGCAGGCCGGCAGCCCGGTCGGCGAAGTAGCGCTCCAGCGTCACGCGCACGGTGCGGAAGGCCAGTTCCTCCCAGGGAACATCGGCCTGCGCAAACAGGCGGGCCTCCATGGTCTCGGGGCCGGGGTAGAACTGCTCGCTGCGCAGACGGGCGCGGTAGAACAGATGGACCTGGCTGACCTTGGGCACGTCCACGATGGAAAACAGCGGCCCCATCTCGATGTCGGCGCCGGCTTCCTCGTCGGTCTCGCGCTGGGCGCCGCGTGCCGTGGTCTCGGCCAGTTCCATGAAGCCTGCGGGCAGGGTCCACAGGCCCCGGCGCGGCTCGATGTTGCGCTTGCACAGCAGCACGCGGCCGTCGTCGGTCACGGGGATGGTGCCCACCACGTTCAGCGGGTTCTCGTAGTGGATGGTGTGGCAGTGCGGGCACACGGCGCGCTCGCGCGTGTCGCCATCGTCAGGAAGGCGGTAGACCACCGCCGTGCCGCAGGCTCGGCAGAACTTGATGGGGCTGCGAAAAATCATGCCGACACCATGAAAGTGAAAGCGCCGCCAGACGGAAGGCAGTAAGGCATTCCGTGCGGCGGACCGTGGGTTCAAACACAAAGGCCGGCAGGCCGGGGAGCGTGCTCCCTGCTGCCTTGCCGGCCTGTCGCCAGGCTCAGAGAAAACTCAGGCGATCTTGACGCTCAAGGGGCTCAGCCCGTCGATGCGGCCTTCCAGCAGGTCACCGCGCACCACGGCGGCCACGCCTTCGGGCGTGCCCGTCATGATCAGGTCGCCGGGCTGCAGTTCCCAGGCCGCCGACAGGTGCTCGATGGTCTCGGCAATGTTCCAGATCAGCTTGCCGATGTCGCTGCGCTGGCGGTCGGCGCCATTGACCTGCAGCGAGATCGCGGCCTTGGCGATGTCGCCGGCCTCGGCTGCCGGGGTGATGGGGCCGATGGGTGCGGCATGCTCGAAGGCCTTGCCGATGCACCAGGGTCGGCCCTGCTTCTTCATGTCGTTTTGCAGGTCGCGGCGCGTCATGTCCAGGCCCACGGCGTAGCCCCAGACGTAGTCCAGCGCATCGGCTGCCAGGATGTTCTTGCCCGCCTTGCCGATGGCCACGACGAGCTCGATCTCGTGGTGCAGGTTGGAGGTCAGCGTGGGGTAGGGCATGGTGCCCGTGGTGCCGGCCTCGACGGGCACGATGGCGTCGGCAGGCTTGAGGAAGAAGAAGGGCGGCTCGCGGCCGGTGAAGCCCATCTCCTTGGCGTGTTCTTCGTAGTTGCGGCCCACGCAGTAGATGCGGTGCACGGGGAAGCGCTCGGGGCGGCCCAGGACGGGTACGCTGGCCACGGCGGGCGGGTTGAAAACGTAGCTCATGTCGGTGTTCCTCTGGCGCCTTGTCTCTTGGGCGCCGCCGCAAGTGTGCCATGCATCGGCGCGGCTGCACGGTATGCTTTGCAGTCTATGAAGCTCCACACCTACTTCCGCTCGTCGGCCTCCTACCGCGTGCGCATTGCGCTGCAGATCAAGGGCCTGGACTATGAATCCGTACCCGTGCACCTGCTGCGCGGCGACCACAAGGCGCCGGCCTATGCCCAGCATGTCGGCGATGCGCTGGTGCCGGCGCTGGAGACCGAGGACGGCCACTGGCTGACCCAGTCCATGGCCATCATCGAATATCTCGATGAGACCCATGCCGAAATACCGCTGCTGCCGCGTGACGCCCTGGGCCGTGCCCATGTGCGCGCACTGGCCCAGATGGTGGCCTGCGAGATCCATCCGCTCAACAACCTGCGCGTGCTCAAGTACCTGGTGCGCAACCTGGGTGTCTCCGACGAGGCCAAGAGCGGCTGGTACGTGCATTGGGTGCGATCGGGCCTGGAGGCCTTCGAGCGCCAGCTGGACCTGCTGGCCGCCGAGCGCGAGGCCGCCGGCCTGCCGCCTTCGCTGTTTTGCTGGGGCGACACGCCCACGCTGGCCGATTGCTGCCTGGTGCCGCAGATCTTCAACGGCCGCCGCTTCAACGTGAGCCTGGACGGCCTGCCGCGCCTGGCGGCCATCGTCGATCGCTGCGAGGCGCTGCCGGCCTTCCAGAAGGCCCATCCCTCGGCCTGCCCCGACGCGGAATGAGCGCGGCCCGGCCTGACTCCATCCCCGGCAACCTCCCCGGCACCATCCCCGTATCCTGGCTGGTGCCCGACTGGCCCGCGCCGCCCGGCGTGCACGCGCTGTGCACCTCGCGCGAAGGCGGCGTCAGCACGGCGCCCTGGGGCAGCCTGAACCTGGGCGACCATGTGGGCGACGACCCCCAGGCCGTGCGCGCCAACCGCCAGCGCCTGCAGGAGATCGTGCGTGCGGATACGCCGGATGCCTGCGCGGTGTTCCTGCAGCAGGTGCATGGCGTGGATGTCATCGCACTGGATGCAGGCAGCGCGCAGGGCCAGGCCTTCGATGCCTGCGTGACCAGCGCCTCGGGCGTGGTCTGCACCATCATGGTGGCCGATTGCCTGCCCGTGCTGCTGGCCCATCGCAGCGGCGCCGTGGTGGGCGCGGCCCATGCGGGCTGGCGCGGTCTGGCCGGAATGCCGCCTGGCCATGCGGGTCAGCCGTTGGCAGGCGGTGTGCTGGAGTCTCTGTTCAAGCGCTTTGCCGATCAGCTCCGGACCGCGCCCGAGCAGGTGGCGCCGCAGACCCTGGCATGGCTGGGCCCTTGCATCGGTCCGCGTTCCTTTGAGGTCGGTGCCGAGGTGCGCGCTGCCTTCATCGCGCATGACGCCGCCGCCGCCGCGCATTTCACCGCCATACCTCAGGCGGGCGAGGGCACCCCCAAGTACCTGGCCAGCCTGGCCGGGCTTGCGCGCCAGCGCCTGGCGGCGCTGGGCATCACTGCCATCCATGGCAATGACGGCAGCGACGCATGGTGCACGGTGCTCAACGACTCACGGTTCTTTTCGCACCGGCGCGACGCTGCCCGCCTGGGCAGCAGCGGCCGATTCGCCGCCTGCATCTGGAAGGACTGAGGGCGCGGGCGCGTCCGGTGCGTCCGCCGTGCCCTGCGAGGCCTGCTGCTGCGCCAGCCAGGCCTGGCGCTCGGCCAGTTCGCGCGCATGGCGCTTTCGGTTGCGCGCGGGCGTACCCATGATGTAGATCACGATGGACAGCGGCAGCAGTCCATACAGTGCGAAAGTGACCAGGGCGCCGAGTATGCTGCCCGTGGGGCTGGCGGCTTCGGCCACGGCCATCATCAGCGTGACATACAACCAGGCGATAACAACGAGATACATGGTCGATTCGAAAAAGGCGCACCGGGCACGGGTTTTTGTGGAGGGCTGTGCCGGGCAACGGGGGGCTCGCCTGGGTCACAATCAAAACGGATGCCCCGCAAGCCCCAGGCTATTGCGAACGGCATCCGCGAACAAGGATGCAGCATGAATTTTGACCCACTCGCAGGCCTGCCAGGCCAACCCATCCAGCAATTCTGGAACGAGCAATGGAGCCGGACGCTGCAGATACTGCAGCAGATGGGATCACCGGGAATGCCGGGAGCACAGGGCGCGGGCATGCCGGACATGGCCCAGGCCTGGAAGGCTGCAGTCCCCGAACCCGGCGCCTTGCCCGAGAACGCGCTGTCGCTGGACCCCGAAAAGCTGCTGGAGCTGCAGCGCCAGTACCTGGACGGCGCCAAGGCCATGTGCGAGCAGGGCGGCGCCCAGGCGCTGCTGGCCAAGGACAAGCGCTTCAACACCCAATCCTGGGCCGACAACCCGCTGACGGCGGCCACCGCAGCCACCTATCTGCTCAACAGCCGCATGCTCATGGGCCTGGCCGAGGCCGTGCAGGCCGACGAGAAGACCCGCAACCGCGTGCGCTTCGCTGTGGAACAGTGGCTGGCGGCCATGTCGCCCAGCAACTTCCTGGCACTCAATGCAGAGGCGCAGAAGAAGGCCATCGAAACCCAGGGCGAGAGCCTGGCCCTGGGCGTGGCCAACCTGCTGGCCGACATGCGCCAGGGCCATGTCTCCATGACCGACGAGAGCCTGTTCACCGTGGGCAAGAACGTTGCCACCACCGAAGGCGCCGTGGTGTTCGAGAACGAGCTGTTCCAGCTCATCGAGTACAAGCCGCTGACGGACAAGGTGCACGAGCGTCCCTTCCTCATGGTGCCGCCGTGCATCAACAAGTTCTACATCCTGGACCTGCAGCCCGACAACTCGCTGATCCGCTATGCCGTCAGCCAGGGCCACCGCACCTTCGTGATGAGCTGGCGCAATCCCGACGACAGCCTTGCGCACAAGACCTGGGACAACTACATCGAAGACGGCGTGCTCACCGGCATCCGCGTGGCACGCGAGATCGCAGGAGCCGAGCAGATCAACGTGCTGGGCTTTTGCGTGGGCGGCACCATGCTGTCCACCGCGCTGGCCGTGCTGCAGGCACGCCACGACCGCGAGCATGGCGCAGCTGCTGCTCCGGCGGCCAAGGCGGCTCCAGCCAAGCGCGCGGCTGGCAGCCGCAGCGCCGCCCGCACATCCACAGCCCGCGCCACGGCGCCGGCCGGCGTGCCATTTCCCGTGGCCAGCGTCACGCTGCTGACCACTTTCATCGACTTCAGCGACACCGGCATCCTCGATGTCTTCATCGACGAGTCCGTGGTGCGCTTCCGCGAAATGCAGATGGGCGAGGGCGGCCTCATGAAGGGCCAGGACCTGGCATCGACCTTCAGCTTTCTGCGTCCCAACGATCTGGTCTGGAACTACGTGGTGGGCAACTACCTCAAGGGCGAAACACCGCCGCCGTTCGACCTGCTGTACTGGAACAGCGACTGCACCAACCTGCCCGGCCCGTACTACGCCTGGTACCTGCGCAACCTCTACCTGGAAAACAAGCTGGTCCAGCCCGGTGCGCTGACCGTCTGCGGCGAGCGCATCGACATGCACCAGCTGCGCCTGCCGGCCTATATCTACGGCTCGCGCGAGGACCACATCGTGCCCGTGGGCGGCTCCTATGCATCGACCCAGGTGCTGGGTGGCGATAAGCGTTTCGTCATGGGCGCATCCGGCCACATCGCGGGCGTGATCAATCCGCCGGCCAAGAAAAAGCGCAGCTACTGGCTGCGTGAGGACGGCCAGCTGCCGCCCACGCTCAAGGAGTGGCAGGCCGGCGCCGACGAGTACCCCGGCAGCTGGTGGGCCGACTGGAGCCCCTGGCTGGCCGAGCACGGCGGCAAGCTGGTCGCGGCGCCAAAGCAGTACGGCAAGGGCAGGGAATACACGGCCATCGAGCCGGCCCCGGGCCGCTACGTGCTGGCCAAGGCCTGAGGCACAATCGTTTCGATGCTGCAGCGCAATAACGCTGCGGCTTGAATGCAGGGTGCCGCTGCCGCAGCTTCGGCAGTGCGTGCCCGGGCATCCCTTCAAGAGTCCAAAGAAAGGTCCGTCATCATGGAAGACATCGTCATCGTTTCCGCTGTCCGCACTGCCGTTGGCAAGTTCGGCGGCACCCTTGCCAAGATCCCCGCCACCGAACTGGGCTCCATCGTGATCCGCGAGGCTCTGAGCCGCGCCAAGGTCGGCACCGACCAGGTCGGTGAAGTCATCATGGGCCAGGTGCTGGCCGCTGGCGCAGGCCAGAACCCTGCACGCCAGGCCATGATGAAGGCCGGCATCGCCAAGGAAACCCCGGCCCTGACCATCAACGCGGTCTGCGGCTCGGGCCTGAAGGCCGTGATGCTGGCGGCCCAGGCCGTGGCTACGGGCGACAGCGAGATCG
This sequence comes from Delftia sp. CH05, assembly GCF_009827015.1. Classification (NCBI taxonomy): domain Bacteria; kingdom Pseudomonadati; phylum Pseudomonadota; class Betaproteobacteria; order Burkholderiales; family Comamonadaceae; genus Delftia; species Delftia sp. CH05. Next base: position 143,294 of record NZ_WUMG01000009.1, read on the forward strand.
TCGTGGCCGGCGGCCAGGAGAACATGAGCCTGTCCCCCCACGTGCTGCCGGGCTCGCGCGACGGCCAGCGCATGGGCGAGTGGAAGATGGCTGACACCATGATCGTGGACGGCCTGTGGGACGTCTACAACCAGTACCACATGGGCATCACGGCCGAGAACGTGGCCAAGGAAAAGAGCGTCAGCCGCGAACAGCAGGACGCCCTGGCCCTGGCCAGCCAGCAAAAGGCCACGGCCGCGCAGGACGCCGGCAAGTTCGTGGATGAGATCGTTCCCGTCAGCATTCCCCAGCGCAAGGGCGATCCCGTGGTCTTTGCGGCCGACGAGTACATCAACCGCAAGACCAACGCCGAGGCGCTGGCAGGCCTGCGTCCGGCCTTCGACAAGGCCGGCTCGGTGACGGCCGGCAATGCTTCGGGCCTGAACGACGGCGCCGCCGCCGTGATGGTGATGAGCGCCTCCAAGGCCAAGGCCCTGGGCCTGACGCCGCTGGCGCGCATCGTCTCCTATGCCACCAGCGGTCTGGACCCCGCCACCATGGGCCTGGGCCCGGTGTTCGCCTCGCGCAAGGCGCTGCAGCGCGCCGGCTGGTCTGCGCAGGACGTGGACCTGTTCGAGCTGAACGAAGCCTTCGCGGCACAGGCCTGTGCGGTGAACCAGGAGCTGGGCATCGACCCGGCCAAGGTCAACGTCAACGGCGGCGCCATTGCCATCGGCCACCCCATCGGCGCATCGGGCGCCCGCATCCTGGTGACCCTGCTGCACGAGATGCAGCGCAGCGGCGCCAGGAAGGGTCTGGCCGGCCTGTGCATCGGCGGCGGCATGGGCGTGGCCATGACCGTGGAGCGCGTCTGAAAGGCTCCGGGAAAACGTTAGCAAGCTTTCAGGGTAGATCCTAGGCTTGACTAGGGCCTGCCCGAAGAGGGGCGCAGCGCACGCGCTGCATACTAGCCATGCGAGGGGGCCGGGCCCAGAGGCTCAGGCACCCTTGGCGATAACCGGCGTCAATGTTCCGGTTGTCATGGATAGATTGATCTGAAGCAACCATTGATTGACAGGAGAGAAGAATGGCTCAAAAAGTAGCGTATGTCACAGGGGGAATGGGAGGCATCGGAACGGCCATCTGCCAGCGTCTGCACAAGGAAGGCTTCAAGGTCATCGCAGGTTGTGGTCCGTCGCGCGACTTCCAGAAGTGGCTTGACGAGCAAAAGGCGCTGGGTTTCACCTTCCATGCATCGGTGGGCAATGTGGGCGACTGGGCTTCCACCGTCGAAGCCTTCAGCAAGACCAAGGCCGAGCACGGCAGCATCGATGTGCTGGTCAACAATGCCGGCATCACGCGTGACCGCATGTTCATCAAGATGACGCCCGAAGACTGGCAGGCCGTCATCGAGACCAACCTCAACTCCATGTTCAACGTGACCAAGCAGGTCGTGGGCGACATGGTGGAAAAGGGCTGGGGCCGCATCATCAACATCAGCTCGGTCAATGGCGCCAAGGGCCAGGCCGGGCAGACCAATTACTCGGCCGCCAAGGCGGGCATGCACGGCTTCACCATGGCGCTGGCGCAGGAGATGGCCACCAAGGGCGTGACCGTCAACACCGTGAGCCCCGGCTACATCGGCACCGACATGGTCAAGGCCATCCGTCCCGACGTGCTGGAGAAGATCGTGGGCACCATCCCCGTCAAGCGCCTGGGCGAGCCCAGCGAGATCGCATCGATCATCGCCTGGCTGGCTTCGGAGGAAGGCGGCTATTCCACCGGCGCCGATTTTTCGGTCAACGGTGGCCTGCACATGCATTGAACCTGCAAGGGTTCGCACTGCAAAGGAGCCTCCGGGCTCCTTTTTTGTAGGGCAGCCCCGCGGCAAATGGCCCAGAAATGACAAAACCCGCTGAAGCGGGTTCTGTGGAAGAGGGGGTCTGCACGGAAGGCCGTCAGACCGGTGGTGTCAGAGACTGGGGCACCGAGTGCGCCAGCCAGCGCCTCAGCGCTTGCGATCGCGTTCGTCTTCGGGCCAGATGGACATGATGGCGTTCGTTTGCATGGAAACTTCTCCTGTATTGCTCTCTTAACGCGGGCTGGATTCAGCTGGTTGACAGGTTTTTAAAAAATTTTCGAAGGAAGTCGAAACTTTTTCGTGACCCGGTTTTCAAGCGCTGCGGGGGCCGCGCTTGCGGTCACGGTCATCCCATGGCCAGACAGCTTGGGCCAGCGCAGCGGCTGCAAAGCGGGTCTGCAGGGCGGTGTGGGAAAAGATGTCGGTCATTGCAGTCACTCCTTTGCGTGTTCAACGCGGGGCAGTGGCGGCAGGTTGACTCAGGGATTGCCCCAGGACGCAAGCAATTGCAAGCCCGGAGGTGGTGATCTGTCAGTTTGAAGACAGATTTCTGGCGCGGTGAGAAAAAATCCGTTTTCTGACAGAGGCTTACGGGCGTGGCGGGCTAATGCCGATGCTGTTACGCCTCGTTGCCCGCAATGCGTGGGCACAGGTCAACCCGGGGTGAAAACGTCCATCAGGCAAAAATCAGGGTCACGGCAGGCGCGTCGTCCACGATGTAGCCGCGGTACATGCCGGCGCTGTTGAAGGGGCAGTGCACGCGTCCGTCGCTGTCCACGGCCACCACGCCGCCCTGGCCACCGATGTGTGTCAGCGTGCCCCGCACTGCGGCGTCGGCTGCGAGTTCCAGGCTTTGCCCCAGGTAGCGCATGCGCGCATGGATGTCGTGCGCGATGGCTGCGCGCAGGAAATGCTCGCCGGTTCCGGTGGCCGCCACGGCGCAGGTGGTGCTGTCGGCGTAGAAACCTGCGCCCACCACAGGCGTGTCGCCCACGCGCCCGGGGCGCTTGTTGGTCAGCCCGCCGGTGGATGCCGCCGCGGCCAGGTTGCCATGCACATCGCGCGCCACGGCGCCGACCGTGCCCATCTTGCCGTTCTCGTTCAGCGGAGCAGGGTGCGCCGCCAGTCCGCTGGCGTCGTGGTCCAGCAGCGCGGTCTGGCCGGATTGCGCCTGCACCCGGCGCAGCTGTGCCAGGCGCTCGGCAGATTCGAAGTAGCCTGCATCCATCCGCGCCAGCCCGCGCTCATCGGCAAACCGCTGCGCCCCTTCGCCGACCAGGAGCACGCACTGGCCATCGTCAAGAACATGCCGTGCCAGCGCAATCGGATTGCGCACCTGGCTGACGGAAGCGACTGCGCCGGCCCGCAGGTTGCTGCCGTCCATCAGGCCGGCGTCCATCTCGTGGCGCGCGTCGCGTGTGTAGACGGAGCCGCGCCCGGCATTGAACAGCGGGCAGTCTTCCAGGGACTGGCACGCGGCCTGGACGGCGTCCAGCGCGCTGGCGCCGCGCCGCAGCAGGGCGGCGCCCGCCTCCAGCGCCTGGGCCAGCGCGGCGTGGTAAGGGGCCTCGTCGGCCTGGCCCTGGATGACGGTGCCTGCGCCGCCGTGCACGGCAATGGAAAATTTTCGGGAGTTCTGGGGCATGTTCATTGGAGTGCGTAGCGCGATTCCAGGAAGCGGCCATAGCGGGCGATGCCCAGGCCGATGAGCAGGTAGACGGCACAGACCACCATGTACATCTCCACGAAGTACGCAATCCAGTGGGGGTCGCTCATGGCCATCTTCAGGGAGCCAGTGATGTCGTAGATGTTCACGATCGCCACCAGGGAGGTGTCCTTCACCGCGCCGATGAAGTTGCTCACCGTGGGCGCTATGGTCACGCGCAGCGCCTGCGGCAGGACCACGTGGCGCAGCACCTGCACCCTGGTGAAGCCCATGGCCTGGGCCGCCATGACCTGGCCTTGGGGCACGGCCTGCAGCCCGCCGCGAAACACCTCGGCAAGATAGGCCGCGCTGAAGGCCGCCAGGCAGACGGCGATGCGGACCATGGGGTCTACCCTCCATTGCGCGGGCACCAGCATGGGCAGCACGAAGGCCCCGAAGAACAGCAGTGTGATCAGGGGCACGCCGCGCACGGCCTCGATGAAGCCCGTGCACAGGATGCGGATCAAGGGCAGGCTGGAGCGCCGGCCCAGCGCCAGCAGGATGCCCAGCGGAACGCCGGCCAGGCAGGCGATCACGGCAAGGAACAGGGTCAGCGGCAGGCCGCCCCACAGATCGCTGGGCACGGGTGCCAGGCCGGCCACACCGCCGGCCATCAGCACGCCAAAGCCGGTCAACCCGGCCAGCAGCATTGCCATGCCGGCGCGGCCGAAGAAGCGCGGTAGCGCCGCCACGCCCACGCTGCCCAGCAGCCAAAGGCTGGCGGCGACGGGGCGCCACTGTTCGGCCACGGGATAGCGGCCCAGGAATACCAGGCGGTATTTCTCGCGCACCACGCCCCAGCAGGCGCCGGCCGCAGCGCGGCATGTGTCGGGGTTGGCTGCGGTTTCGGCGTCGAGCAGGCCCCAGGCCAGCAGTTTCCAGCCCGCCCACAGCGCGGCCAGCAGCAGCGTGGCGGTGATGAGCCCGGAGAGCGCATCCGGAAACAGGCTGGCGCGCAGGCGCTGCGCCAGCGGAACCCGGGGCGGGGCCACCGGCAGGGCCGGTGCGCCCTGCGCCAGCGGAACCCGGGGCGGGGCCACCGGCAGGGCCGGTGCGCGGAGTACGGCACTCATGGGCAGGTCTTTCCCGGCTAGCGTGTGATGAAGGCACTGCGCTGGTTGAAGGCATTCAATGCCAGCGAGGTCAGCAGGTTGATGGCCAGGTAGACCACCGCGATGATGGTCACGCATTCGATGGCCTGGCCGGTCTGGCTCATGGCGGTGTTGGCGACCATCACCACGTCGGGGTAGCCGATGGCCACGGCCAGCGAGGAGTTCTTGATGGTGCTGAGCGCCAGGTTGGTATAGGGGGGAATGATCACCCGCAGGGCCTGCGGCAGCACGACCAGGCGCAGCTGCTGGCCGCGGCGCATGCCCAGGGCCGAGGCAGCATTCCATTGCCCGCGCGGCACGGCCTGCAGACCGGCGCGCACGATCTCCGCGCAATAGGCGGCGGCATACAGGCCCAGGGCGCCCACCAGGGCCAGGAATTCAGGCGTCAGCGCCAGTCCTCCGTCGATGCCGAACATGCCCGGTTGCGGGGAACTCCAGTGCCAGCCCGCCGCGCTGTCGTACACCGGGCCGGGCAGGGCCAGCCCCGCCTTGCTCAGAAAGCCCAGGGGGCCGATGGCCAGAGGGCGGTCCACATCGGGCAGCAGCGAAGTCAGCGCGAAATACCACAGCAGCACCTGCACCAGCAGCGGGATGTTGCGCGCCACATCGACATAGAGGCGCACGGCGCCGCGCAGCAGCGGATGCCTTGCCACGGCGGCCACGCCCAGCAGCAGGCCCAGCACGGTGGCCAGCACGAGCGCGGGCACGGCGGCGCGAACCGTGTTGGCCACGCCGGCCGCGACCGCACGCAGGTAGCTGTCGCCGGGCTCGTAGGGCAGCAGCCCTTCGGAGATGGAAAAGCCGGCCGTCTGCTCCAGAAAGCCGAAGCCCCCGGCAATGCCGCGCGCGGCCATGTTGCGGCTGGCGTTGTGCGCCAGCCAGCCCAGCAGCAATATCAGCAGCCAGCCGATGGCGAGCTGCAAGGCCAGCCGGCCCCAGCGTGGCCGGGTGGGGGCCGGTGGCTGCCGTGCCCCGGTGTCGATGGCATTCACGGCTTTCACAGCATCTACAGCGTTCGCGGCGTTCATGGCAGGGTGCCCTCGGCGCGTCAGTTCATCGGCGGCGACATCATCAGGCCGCCCTTGGTGAACAGCGCGTTCTTGCCGCGCGGCACGTTCAGGCCCGACCTGGCGCCCAGGTTGCGCTCATAGCTCTCGCCATAGTTGCCCACGGCCTTGACGATGCGCAGCGCCCATTCCTTGTCCAGCCCCAGCTGCTTGCCCAGGTCGTCGCTCTGGCCCAGGAAACGCTTGACCTGGATGCTGTCGGAGCGGGTCTTGAGCTCGTCGGCATTGGCCTGGGTGATGCCCAGTTCCTCGGCCTCGATCATGGCGTTGAGTGTCCAGCGCACGACGGCGAACCATTCGTCGTCACCGCGGCGCACGGCCGGGCCGGCCGGCTCCTTGGAGATGACTTCGGGCAGGATCACGTAGTCGTCGGGGTTGGCCAGTTCCTTGCCGCGCAGCACGGCCAGGGCGCCGAGGTCGCCGGTATAGGCCTGGCAGCGCCCGCTGCTGAAGGCCTGCAGGGCGGCTTCGGGGTTGTCGAACACCACCGCCTTGTAGTTGAGCTTGTGGGCGCGAAAGTACTCCGACAGGGTCTTTTCCGTGGTGGATCCGCTGATCACGCAGATGGTGGCGCCAGAGAGCTGCTTGACGCTGTTCAGGCCGGGTTTCTTCCTGGCCATGAAGCCCTGGCCGTCGTGGAAATTGATGCCCGCCCACATCAGGCCCAGGCCGTTGTCGCGCGTGAAGGTCCAGGTGGTGTTGCGTGCCAGCAGATCGATCTCGCCGGACTGCAGCGCCGTGATGCGTGTCTGGCCGCTGGTGGGGATGAATTTCACCTTGGTGGCGTCGCCCAGGGTGGCGGCCGCCACGGCGCGGCAGAAATCCACGTCCAGCCCGGACCAGTTGCCGCTGCCGTCGGCCAGCGCAAAGCCTGCGCGCCCCGTGTGCACACCGCAGGCCACGGCGCCGCGCTGCTTGATGCCATCCAGCGTCTTGCCTGCGTGGGCCGGCGCGGCAGCGAGCGTGGCCGCGGCGGCCATCGAGGCGAAAAGAGAGCGGAAACGGGCAGGGGCATTCATGCGGAGTCCTTTGCGGCGGGATGGGGGGCCTGGGGTTGCGGCTTGCTCGCCGCAGGTGAAGCAGGGCTGCTGTCCGGTATCAGGTAGGGAAGCACCGACTCGGACAGTTCGACCAGGCTGCGCACGGCCTGGGGCGTGGCGCGGATGACCTGGGTGGCCAGCGCTTCGACCATGGCCATGGCCGCCAGCACCGACGATGGCAGCAGAGGGTGGGCGGCGGGTGCCAGCAGCACGTAGTCGGCCTGGCCGGCCAGCGGGCTGGTGGCCTCGTCGGTGATGGCGATGGTCAGGGCGCCCCGCTGGCGCGCATGCGCCGTCAGCTCCACCGCTTCGCGTGAGTAGCGCGGCAGCGAGATCGCGATCAGCACGTCCTGCTCCGTCAGCCCCGTCATGCGCCTGACGGCTTGCTCCGTGCCGCCTGCGCAGGCCACTTCCAGCACCTGTGGCAGATAGGGCTGCAGCGCGTCGGCGCCAAAGGCTGCCACATGGTGGGAGCTGCCAAAGCCCATGAACAGGACGCGGCGCGCGCGGCAGATGCGCTGGGCCAGTTGATCGAGCAGGCCGGGGTCGCAGGCCTGTGCGGCCGCCTGCAGATTGCGCTGCGTGTGCTCGAAGGCCTGCGCTCCCACGGCGCTTGCGGCAGGCTCGTGCGCCGCGCGCAGCTTGTTCACGGGCTCCAGGGCCTGTTGCAGCTGGCGGCCCAGGTGCAGGCGCAGATCGGCAAAGCCTTCGTAGCCGGCGTGCTTGGCGAAGCGGTTGACGGCAGCCAGGGAGCCGCCACAGGCATTGGCCACTTCCTCGGCGCTCAGCGTGACGGCCAGGACCGGATGCGCGGCCATCCAGCGGCCGACCCGGGCGACGGCGGGCGAGCCATCGACGCTGGCGCGCAGCAGTTCCTGTACGGCGGGGTGGGGGTGGAGTTCCATGAATGAATAAAAGTGAATGATCTCTTTCATTCATTATTTTTTAGGAATGAAATCTTTCATTCAGGGGAAACCCTGAACCGAACGATCCATGCGTTCCGCTGGCTACGGGGGAGTGCGAGGGCGTTGGGAGAGGGAGGGGCCTCAGGGGCGCACTTCGGCTGGGCCGAAGTGGAGCGCCGTCTTCACGCGGGACGACGCTTGTGGCAGGCGGGCCAATGGGACCGCCTGGTTTTCGAGAACGACTGGAATCAGTCGGACATCGCGGCCGACAGCTGCTCGATCTGCTCGCTCAGTTCCAGCCAGCGTTCTTCCAGGCTGTCGATCTCGTCGTTGCAGGCCTTGAGGCTGCGGCCTGCTTCGGCCATCTCGGCGGGCGAGATGGGCTGGCTCAGCAGGCCCTCCAGCCGCGTGCGTTCGGCCTGCAGCTGGGGCAGGCGCTTGTCCAGCTGTTCCAGTTCCTTCTTGAACGGCCGGGTCTTCTCGGCCATCTGCTGGCGGGCCAGGGCGGCCAGGCGCCGTTGCTCGCGCTGGTCTCCGGCGCTGGCGGCCGGCGGCGTGGATGGGGCAGCGGGGGCCGGGGCCAGCGCAGCAGCCACGGGGGCCTGCACTGCAGGTGCTGCAGCTGCTGCACCTGCTGCGGGCTCCACCTGCGCTGCCGCCTTGCTGGTGGCCGCAGCCGCCTGTTCGGCCTTGCGGGCTTCCTCGCGCAGGCGGCGGGATTCTTCCAGCAGGTAGCGCTGGTAGTCGTCCAGGTCGCCGTCGAAGGGGCCGACCACGCCACGGCCGACCAGCCAGAAGTCCTCGCAGACCGAGCGCAGCAGCGCGCGGTCGTGGCTGACCAGCATGACGGTACCGTCGAAGTCGTTGATGGCCATGGCCAGGGCCTCGCGCGTGGCCAGGTCCAGGTGGTTGGTGGGCTCGTCCAGCAGCAGCAGGTTGGGGCGCTGCCAGACGATCATGGCCAGCACCAGGCGCGCCTTCTCGCCGCCGCTCATGCTGCCCACGGCCTGCTTGACCATGTCGCCGCTGAAATTGAACGTACCCAGGTAGCTGCGCAGGTCCTGCTCGCGCGCCTGCGGGCCGGTGGCGCCGGTGTCCCGTGCCAGGCGGATCATGTGCTCCATCGGGTTTTCGCCGGGGCGCAGCACGTCCAGTTCCTGCTGGGCGAAGTAGCCGATGTTCAGGCCCTTGCCTTCGGTCACGGTGCCGGCCAGGGCCTTCATCTCGCGCGCGATGGTCTTGACCAGGGTGGACTTGCCCTGGCCGTTGGCGCCCAGGATGCCGATGCGCTGGCCCGCCAGCACCGAGCGGTTGACGCCGCGCAGGATGGTGGTCGCCTGGCCTTCGTCGTCCAGGTAGCCGAATGCGGCGTCCGTGATCGCCAGCATGGGGTTGGGCAGGTTGGCGGGCGGCTTGAACTCGAAGGTGAAATCGGCGCTGGCCAGCATGGGCGCGACCTTTTCCATGCGCTCGATCTGCTTGACGCGGCTTTGCGCCTGCTTGGCCTTGGAGGCCTTGGCCTTGAAGCGGTCGATGAATTTTTGCAGGTGGGCGATCTTTTCCTGCTGGCGCTCGAACGAAGCCTGCTGCAGCAGCATCTGCTGGGCGCGCAGTTCCTCGAACTTGCTGTAGTTGCCGCCATAGCGCGTGACCTGCGCGTTTTCGATGTGCAGCGTGGTGTTGGTGATGGCGTCCAGGAATTCGCGGTCATGGCTGATCACGACCAGGGTGCCGGGGTAGCGCTTGAGCCAGGCTTCCAGCCAGACCAGGGCGTCCAGGTCCAAGTGGTTGGTGGGCTCGTCCAGCAGCAGCAGGTCGGAGGGGCACATCAGCGCGCGCGCCAGCTGCAGGCGCATGCGCCAGCCGCCCGAGAAGCTGTTGACGGGGTGCTCCAGCTCGGAGACCTTGAAGCCCAGGCCCAGGATCAGGGCCTGTGCGCGCGGCACGGCGTCGTGCGCGCCGGCATCGGCCAGGTCCACGTGGGCGTGGGCGATGGCCATGCCGTCCTCGCTGGCCTCGGCGGCCGCGAGCTGGGCGTTGAGCTCGCTCAGGCGGGTGTCGCCGTCCAGCACGAACTGGGTGGCCGTCTCCGAGGTCTCGGGCATGTTCTGCGCGACCTGGCCCAGGCGCCATTGCGAGGGGATGGAGAACTCTCCGCCGTCCTCGGCCAGGCTGCCGTTGAGCAGGGCGAACAGGCTGGACTTGCCGGCGCCATTGCGTCCGACAAGGCCGACTTTTTCACCGGGGTTGATGGAGACGGAGGTGCTGTCCAGCAGCACGCGGGTGCCGCGGCGCAGGGTAATGTTGCGAAGGCTGATCATGAATGGGCAGGATTATCCCAGCGATTGCGCCAGGGCAGGATTGCCGCCCGCCATGCCCGTGCCCGGCCACGGTGCAAAGCCCTGGTACCAGTCCCTAGATCGGCTGTATGCCCACGCGCTGCATCATGGACTGGGTGAACTGGATCTCGCGCTCGAAGCCCTTGGCATAGGCTTCGGCGCTGGTGATGGCGACCTTGCCGCCTTCCTGCTCCAGCAAGGCGATGACCTTGGGCTGCCTGAGCACCTCCTCCAGCGCCGTGCGCAGCCGCTGGACGATGGCATCGGGCGTGGCGGCCGGCACGGACACACCGCCCCAGGACGTGAGGTTGACGTCGGGCACGCCCAGCTCGGCCAGGGTCTGCACCTGGGGCAGCTTGGCGTTGCGCTGGGGGCCGGCAATGGCCAGCGGCACCAGCCTGCCCGCCAGCACCTGGGGATAGGCCACGGAAAACAGCGGGGCGCCGAAGGCCACCTGCTGGCCCAGCACGGCATTGACCAGCTCGGACGCGCCCTTGTAGGGCACATGGTTGACCTGCAGGCCCATGCTTGAGGCCAGCATCTCCACTCCCAGGTGCGATGGCGTGCCCACGCCGCCCGAGGCATAGTCCAGCGCGCCCGGCCTGGCCTTGGCGCGGGCGGCCAGGTCATCCAGCGTGCGCATGCCCGAGTCGGCATGCACGACGACCAGGATGTCCGAGCGCGACATGCCCAGCACATGGCGGAAGTCCTTGAACACGTCGTAGCCGGGGCTTTTGTACATGCGCATGGCGGCGGCCATGGGCGAGCCCGAGTACAACAGGGTGTAGCCGTCCGCCGGTGCCTTGGCCACCTGGCGGGCGCCGATGTTGCCGCCCGCGCCGGCGCGGTTGTCTATCACCACGGGCTGGCCCAGCTGGGCCGACAGCGCCTCGGCCACGATGCGCGCGGCCGTGTCGGGGCTGGTGCCGGCCAGGTAGGGCACCACCCATTTGATGGGGCGCGTGGGCCAGGCGCTGTCGTGCGCGGAGGCTGTGGCGGCCCAGGGCAGGCCTGCCGCAAGCGATGCGGCGCCTGCAGCCCGCAGGAATTGGCGGCGGTCCTGGCCGCTGCTGGTGATGTGTGGCATGGCTTTGTCTCCTGGTCTTTTGTCTTTTCTGTTTGCTGGGGGAGTGCTGGGGCTGCCGGTCAGCCTCAGGCGCCGGCCCGCTCCAGCAGCTCCTTGGCGATGGTGTTGCGCTGTATCTCGCTGGTGCCCGTGAGCACGCGGTACATGCGCAGCATGCGGAACAGGAATTCCACGCGCCGGCCCTGGACGATGCCTTCGCCCCCATGGATCTGCACGGCGCGGTCGGCGATGCGGAACGCCGTCTCCGAGCAGAACAGCTTGCTCATCGAGGCCTGGGCGCGCGCGTCGATACCGGCGTCTATGGCGCGGGCCGTCTGCACCATCAGCGCGCGCGCGGCCATCCATTCGGTGGCCATGTCGGCCAGCATGTGCTGTATGGACTGGAACTGGGCAATGCTGCGGCCGAATTGCTGGCGCCCCAGCGCATAGTCACGCGCATCGCGCAGCGCCACCTGCGCCAGCCCCATCATGGCCGGGCAGTGCAGCAGGCGGTTGACGGTGATGCGGCCCAGCGCCAGGGCCAGGCCCCGGCCCGGCTCGCCGATCAACTGGGCAGCGGGCACGCGGCAGCCGTCGAGCACGATGTCTCCCGTGCTCGATTGACCGGCCATGGTCTTGTAGCCGCTGACCACCTGCACACCCGGTGCATGCAGGTCCACGAAGAAGGCGCTGATCTCGCGCTGCGGGCTGCCCTCGGGCGCGGTCGAGGCCATGAGCACGGCGAAGTCGGCAAACGGCGAGCCCGAGATGAAGCGCTTGCGGCCGTGGAGCACGTAATGGTCGCCTTCCAGCACGGCGCGCGTCTCCAGCGCGCCCGCGTCCGAGCCGGCCGCCGCCTCGGTCAGCGCAAAGCAGATGGACTTTTCGGCGCGTGCCACGGGCAGGATGAACTGCTCCATCTGCAAGGGCGTGGCCTTGCGGATCAGCGCGCCTATGCGCGGCGGGCCGCTGAGTTCGCCCAGCACATGGGGCGCGAAGGGCGATCCCGTGGCGTAGATGGCCTCCTTGACCAGCACCTGGTCGAGCACGGACAGGCCGGCGCCGCCCATGGCCTCGGGCAGGGTCATGCCGTAGAAGCCGCGCGCATGCGACAGCTTCCAGACCTGGCGCAGCAAATCGGTGGAGGCGCTGTTTTCATGGTCCACACCATGCGCGCGGGCGAGGTCGGCCAGTTCGCCGTGGATGAAGGCGTTGAGCGCGTCGATCAGGCCGGCTGCGCGCTCGGAGCCTTCAAAGGGCATTTCCAGCAGGGCAGCGTTGGCGGTGGGGAGTGTGTCTTTGGCGTTCATCTCAGTTCACCTTGCGGGCGTGGTTGGCCCAGTAGGGCGCCTGCACGGCGCGGCGCATGACCTTGCCGTTGGGGTTCTTGGGCAGTTGCTGCACGAATTCGATGTGGCGCGGGCGCTTGAAGCCGCCCAGGCGCTCGGCGCAGAAGCGGTCCAGCGCGGCACTGTCGCCGGCCAGGCCGGGCTTGAGCACGATGTGGGCGGCCACGGCCTCGCCCCATTTGTCGTCGGGGATGGCGAACACGCAGGCATCGGCCACCGAGGCGTGTTCGTAGAGCACGGACTCCACCTCGGACGGATAGACGTTGAAGCCGCCGCTGATGACCATGTCCTTCTTGCGGTCCACGATGTAGACAAAGCCCTGCTCGTCCATGCGGGCCAGATCGCCCGTGTGGTAGCGGCCGTTCCTGAGCACCTCGGCCGTCAGCTCGGGCGCGCGCCAGTAGCCTGCGAAGACATCGGCGCCGCTGACCACGATCTCGCCGATCTCGCCCTCGGGCACGCGGCGGCCTTCGTCGTCCACCACCTCCACCAGGGATTCCAGAAAGGGCCGGCCGCAGGATGCCAGCCGCTCGGGCCGCGACGCGCGTGCCTGCAGGTGGTCCTGCACCGTCAGGCCGCAGACGCCGGAGGTGGTCTCGCCCGCGCCGTAGCCCTGGGACAGGATGGGGCCGAACACGTCCATGGCCTGCAGGATGCGCGCGGGCGCCATGGGCGCTGCGCCGTAGCCCAGGCGTTGCAGGTCGGGCAGCGGGCGGTAGCGGCCGCCGATCTCGGCCAGCAGCATGTTGATCATGGTGGGCACCATGAAGGTATGGGTGACGCGCCGCGCCTGCATCTCGGCCATGAAGGCGCCCGGCTCGAAGCCCGAGAACAGGTGGATGGTGGCGCCCGTGCACAGCGCCGGCACCATCTGCATGCCCGAGGCGTGGGTGACCGGCCCCACCAGTCCCAGCACATGGCCGGCCTGCATGCCCTCGCCGCGCATCAGGAACTTGCGCAGTTGGGCCAGGCGGTTGCCGAAGGTCTGCATGGCGGCCTTGAGCACGCCCGACGAGCCCGAGGTGTAGTGCAGCACGGCCACCTCGTGCTCGTGCACGTCCACGGGCTGGAAGCGGTCGCTGGCGCGGGCGAGCAGCGCTTCGTAGTTGCTGTCGGCAGGGCCGTCCAGCAGCAGCAGGCGCACGTCGGCAGACTGCAGGTGCGGCTTGAAGGCCTCGGCGCGCGCGGCCGTGGTCACGATGATGGAAGCATCGCTGTTGGCCGCGATATCGCCTACTTCGCGTGGAGACAGGCGTGCGTTGAAGGGCGCCTTGATGAGCCCGGCCTTGTAGCAGGCGATCTCGATCTCCACGATTTCCACGCAATTGGGCAGGTAGATGCCCACGCGGTCGCCGCGGGCCAGCCCCTGGGCAAGCAGGGCGTTCGCCAGGCGGTTGGAGCGCTGCTCAAGCTCTGCGTAGCTGATGCTGCGCGCGGCGCTGGTCACCGCAGGCTGCTCGGCATGGGCCCTGCAGCTGCGTGCGACGAGTTCGCCGACATTGGGTATGGGGAGGGAATGGGGGTGGCCTGCGGTGGGCCGGGATGTCTCGTGCATGGCATTCCTTGGCTGAAGCCGCGCGTTTTGCGCGGTGTGCCATGCACTGTTGCAGAAGAGGACCGGGCCGGGGAAATACCGATTAGTGATTCAGTTGCATCAGAAAAATTGATGTCCAGACCAACCCTTGCCGTTTTTGCTGATGACCATCGGACTGCCGCACTACGCTGGGCTGCTGCATCACATCTGCTGCGGATGCTGCCAGCGCGCCTGCCAGAGGCCCGCCGTGATCAGTTGCCGGGCCTGGTCCAGCAGTGCCTGCCGGACCACCTGCAGTGCCGGGTCACCGCCGCGGTTGGCCTGCACGGCAAGGAAGTAGCGGCGCAGCAGCGCGGGCGCCGCGACCTGGGCCACGATCCAGCCGGGCTGGAGGCCCGTGGGCGCCGCCTTGGCGCCCTCGCGCAGCCAGGCGGGCGCATCGCTCAGCGAGCAGGCGGGCGTGAAGGTGAAGCCCGCGCCGCAGTGGTAGAGCGAGCGGATGACGCGGGCGGAATCGTGTTCGTGGACGATGTTCAACCGCAGCTCCCGCGCATCGGCGGCGGCCTCCACGGTCTGGCGGATGGAAAAGCGGCGCGACTGCAGCACCAGCGGCAGCTGGCAGGCATGGGCAAAGTCCATGTGCGGCAGGCCGCCGTCCGGCGCCGGGCGCAGCAGCGGGGCCACGCTGCCATCGCCATCCTGGCCGCAGACGTAGATGGATTCCTCGGCCATGGGCTGCACCTGCAGGTCATGCAGGCTGGCCGTGTCCACAAGAATGGCCAAGTCGGCGCGCCGGTCCAGCATGGCCTTTTGCACCATCAGGCTCAGGTCGTCGAGCACGAAGATGCGTATGCGCGGGTGGCTGTGGCGCAGGCTGGCAATCAGGGGGCCTGCCAGCAGGCTGGTCAGCAAAAAGGGCAGGGCGATGGTGACCGAGCCTTCGGGGCCTTGGGGCAGGCGCTGTATGCGCTCGCGCATGGCATCGGCGTCGGACAGCAGGCGGCGGGCATCCTCGTACAGCTGCGCGCCGGCCGGGGTGGGGGTCACGCCGGCGTGGCTGCGCTCCAGCAGTTGCGCACCCAGCTCGCCTTCCAGCTTCTTGATCTGCGCCGTGAGCGCGGGCTGGGCCACGTACAGCGAGTGCGCGGCGCGCGAGAGGCTGCCAGCCTCCAGCACGGCGATGAAGTAGCGCAGCGCCCGCAGGTCCATCTCAGCCCAGGGGGCGGTATTGCGGGCGCAGGGCCTCGATATCGCCTTCGGTCCAGGCGCGCAGTGCCTCCTGGGTGATCAGCAGCACCTGCTCGTCGCCCGAGCTGGTGTCCAGCCAGAACACGGGCAGGTCGGGGAAGGCGGCTTCGAAGAAGTCCTTTTCATTGCCGATTTCCAGCACGACCACGCCTTCCTTGGCCAGGCGCGAGGGCAGGTCCTGCAGCAGGCGGCGGATGAAGTCCATGCCGTCGGCACCACCGGCCAGCGCCAGCTCGGGCTCGGCCTGGTATTCGGCAGGCAGGCGCGACATGCTGTCGGCATTCACATAGGGCGGGTTGCACAGCACCAGGTCCCAGGGGCCGGGCAGGGCGGCCAGTCCGTCGCTCTCCAGCAGTTGCACGCGCTCGGCGAGTTCATGGCGGTCCACGTTGATGCGCGCCACGGCCAGCGCGTCGGCCGAGATGTCGGCGCCCGTGACCTCGACCTCGGGCCAGGCCATGGCCGCCAGGCAGGCGAGGCTGCCGTTGCCGGTGCACAGGTCCAGCACGCGGCGCGTGCGGTCGGACAGCCAGCCGTCGATGCTGCCGTCGGCCAGCAGCTCGGCAATGAAGCTGCGCGGCACGATGGCGCGCTCGTCCACGTAGAAGGGCACGCCCTGCAGCCAGGCTTCGCGCGTGAGGTAGGCGGCGGGCTTGCGCGTTCGGATGCGCTCTGCAAACAGCTCAGCCACTTCGGCCTGCTGCTGGGCGCTGACGGCCTGGTCGGCCAGGGATTCGGGCGCGCCGGGTGCCAGTTCGCTGTCCAGCGGCAGGCCCAGCTTCCACAGCGTGAGCCAGGCCGCTTCGTCTTCGGCCGTGGCCGTGCCGTGGCCAAAGGCCACGCCGGCCGCCGTGAGCGCTGCGGCGCCCGAGGCCACGAGGTCGGCGATGGTGCTGCCCGAGATGGCGGGAATATTGGCAGGGGTGGGGGCGGATGTCATCGTCGGCTCCTTGGGCGCGCGTTCAGGCGGCCTGCTGGCGCTGCAGCTCCTGGAGCGTGCGGCGGTAAATGTTCTTGAGGGGCTCGATGTCGGCCACCACGATGTGCTCGTCGATCTTGTGGATGCTGGCGTTGGGCGGGCCCACTTCCACGACCTGGCTGCAGATCTGGGCGATGAAGCGGCCGTCGCTGGTGCCGCCCGTGGTGGACAGCTCGGTCTCCAGGCCGGTCTCGGCGCGGATGGCCGCCTGCACGGCATTCACCAGCGTGCCCGGCGTGGTCAGGAAGGGCTGGCCGCCGATGGTCCAGGCCAGCTCGTACTCCAGTCCATGGCGGTCCAGCACGGCGTGCACGCGCTGCTGCAGCGATTCGGCCGTGGACTCGGTGCAGAAACGGAAGTTGAAGTCGATGGTCACATGGCCGGGGATGACGTTGGATGCGCCCGTGCCGCCATGCATGTTGCTGATCTGCCAGCTGGTGGGCGGGAAGAAGGCGTTGCCCTCGTCCCATCGCGTGGCGGCCAGTTCGGCCAGGGCCGGCAGGGCCTGGTGGATGGGGTTGCGCGCCAGCTGCGGGTAGGCGATGTGGCCCTGGATGCCCTTGACGGTGAGGCGTCCGCTCATGGTGCCCCGGCGGCCGTTCTTGATCATGTCGCCCGTGCGGTCCACGGAGGTGGGCTCGCCCACGATGCACCAGTCCAGGCGCTCGCCGCGCTCGCGCAGCAACTCGACCACGACCTTGGTGCCGTCCACCGAAGGGCCTTCCTCGTCGCTGGTCAGCAGCAGGGCAATGTCGAAGGAGGGAGTTGGCGTCTCGGCCAGGAACTCCTCCAGTGCCACGACAAAGGCGGCGATGGAGGTCTTCATGTCGCTGGCGCCGCGGCCGTACAGCTTGCCGTCGCGGTGCGTGGGCACGAAGGGCGGGCTGCTCCACTGCTCCAGGGGGCCGGTGGGCACCACGTCGGTATGACCGGCAAAGACCAGCACGGGCCGGTCGGTGCCTGCGCCGGAGCGCCTGGCCCAGAGATTGCGCACGCGAAAGCTGTCGGGGCCGCTGTCGATGCGCTCGCAGGCAAAGCCCATGGGCAGCAGGGCATCGGCCAGGAGTTCAAGGCAGCCGGCGTCTTCCGGGGTCACGGATGGCAGGCTGATCAGCTGCTCGGTCAGTTGCAAGGTGCGGGACATGGTGGGAAGGTCAAAAAACAAAAAAGTCGGAGGGCTGGCTGGCGCCAGCGTGCTCCGACATTGTGAACGCTGCAGGCCCGGCCGTTCAGTTCGGCTTGACTTCCAGCATGATTTCGGTGAACGAGGGCATGTCGTCCTCGCCGGGCGTGGCCAGTTCGGCGAACTGGCTGGACGGCGCGGCATGGCCGGCCTTGACCACGTCGTTTTCCAGGCGCCACATCAGGTTGGTGGGCGAGTCGGCAAAGGCCAGTCCCTCGGCGCGGTCGATGCGGCCCGAGCGGATCAGCTGGGCCAGCGCCTCTTCAAAGGTCTGCGAGCCTTCGGCCATGGATTTCTCCATGGCCTCCTTGACGCCCGAGAAGTTGCCGCGCTCGATCAGGTCGGCGATCAGCTTGGTGTTGAGCATCACCTCGACGGCCGGCATGCGGCCGCCATCCACGGTGCGCACCAGGCGCTGGGAGATCACGCCCTTGAGCGCTGCCGACAGCTCGCCCAGCATGGTGGGGCGGATTTCCTCGGGGAAGAAGGACAGGATGCGGTTGAGTGCGTGGTAGCTGTTGTTGGCGTGCAGCGTGGCAAGGCACAAATGGCCCGACTGCGCAAAGCCCATGGCCGAGGACATGGTCTCGCGGTCGCGGATCTCGCCGATCAGGATCACGTCGGGCGCCTGGCGCAGCGCATTCTTGAGCGCAACCTGCAGCGATGCCGTGTCGGATCCCACTTCGCGCTGGTTGACGATGGAGCGCTTGTTGCGGAACTGGTATTCGATGGGGTCCTCGATGGTGAGGATGTGGCCCGTGAGCTTTTCATTGCGCGCGTCGATCATCGAGGCCAGCGTCGTGCTCTTGCCCGAGCCCGTGGAGCCCACGACCAGCAGCAGGCCGCGCTTTTGCATGATCAGCTCGCCCAGCACGGGCGGCAGGTTCAGCGTGTCCATGGGCGGGATGTGCTGGGCGATGAAGCGGATCACCACGGCGCAGCTGCCGCGCTGGTGCATGGCGCTGACGCGGAAACGCCCCACGCCGCGCAGCGGCACGCCCATGTTGAGCTCGCCCGTCTCGTCCAGCTCCTGCAGGCGCTCGGCCGGCACGATCTCGGCCAGCAGGCTGCGCGGCGCATCGGGCGGCAGCAGCTGGTTGTTGATGGGGACGCATTCGCCGTTGATCTTGATCAGCGCCGGCGCGTTGACCGCCAGGTAGACGTCGGACGCCTGCTTCTCGCCCATCAGGCGCAAAATCCTCTCCATCGTGCCCATGTGTTCCCCCAAATTCGTGTGCTGTAGCTGTTCTTGGATCGTTGTCACGCGCTTTTGACGTGAAACGGGCGTCCGCTGCCTGGTGGCCGGGGACGCCCTCGAGAGTATGCCTTGGTCCATCCCCTGAACAGGGGATGTTTTGGCGCCGCAACCACGCCTTTGGCGCGGTCCGGATGCAGGTCAATCGCGCAGCAGGTCGTTCAGGCTCGTGGTGGAGCGTGTCTTGGCATCGACCTTCTTGACGATGATGGCGGCGTACATGCTGTAGCGGCCGTTGTCCTTGGGCAGGTTCCCCGACACCACCACCGAGCCGGCGGGCACGCGGCCGTAGCTGGTCTCGCCGGTCGCACGGTCATAGATGGGAGTGGACTGGCCGATGTACACGCCCATGGAGATCACCGAGTTCTCTTCCACGATCACGCCTTCGACGATTTCGGAACGCGCGCCGATGAAGCAGTTGTCCTCGATGATGGTCGGGTTGGCCTGCAGCGGCTCCAGCACGCCGCCCAGGCCCACGCCGCCGGACAGGTGCACGTTCTTGCCGACCTGAGCGCAGGAGCCCACGGTGGCCCAGGTGTCGACCATGGTGCCTTCGTCCACGTAGGCGCCGATGTTCACGTAGGAGGGCATCAGGATGGCGCCCTTGGCCACGAAGCTGCCACGGCGGGCCACCGCCGGAGGCACGACGCGCACGCCGGTGGCGGCGATCTCGGCTTCGGTCATGCCGGCGAACTTGGTGGGGACCTTGTCGAAGAAGTTCAGGTCGCCGGACTGCATCAGCACGTTGTCCTTGAGGCGGAAGGACAGCAGCACGGCCTTCTTGATCCACTGGTGCACGGTCCACTGGCCCACGCCTTCGCGCGTGGCCACGCGCAGCTGGCCGTTGTTCAGGGCTTCGATCACGTGGTCCACGGCCTCGGTCACTTCCTTGGGCGCGGCAGCGGGGGAGAGGCTGGCACGGTTGTCCCAGGCGGTGTCGATGATGGATTGCAGCTGTTGCGTCATATGGCTTTGGTGATCAAAGGGTTTGTGAGGAAAGGGGTGGCCAGGCGTGGCTCAGCGCTGGCGTGATTCTATGAATTGTGCAATGCGCTGGGCCGCCTCCAGGCATTCGGCGGTCTCGGCCACCAGGGCCATGCGCACGCGCCCGGCGCCCGGATTGCGGCCATTGGCCTCGCGCGCCAGGTAGCTGCCGGGCAGCACGGTCACGCCGGTGGTGGCATACAGCTCGCGGGCAAAGTCGGCGTCGTCCAGGCCCAGCGATTCGGGAATGCCGGCCCACAGGTAGAAGCTGGCATCGGGCAGGCGCACATCCATCACGCGCGCCAGCACGGGGGTGACCTGGTTGAATTTTTCGCGGTACAGGCGGCGGTTTTCCTCGACATGGGCTTCGTCGCCCCAGGCCGCGATGCTGGCCGTCTGCACCACGGGGCTCATGGCGCCGCCGTGGTAGGTGCGGTACAGCAAAAAGGCCTTGATCAGGGCCGCATCGCCCGCCACGAAACCGCTGCGCAGGCCAGGCACATTGCTGCGCTTGGACAGGCTGGTGAACATCAGCAGGTTCTTGTAGTCCGTGCGGCCCAGGCGCTGCGCGGCTTCCAGTCCGCCCAGGGGAGGCGTGCCGTCGAAGTAGATCTCGCTATAGCACTCGTCGCTGGCAATCACGAAGCCATGGCGGTCGGACAGCGCAAACAGCTTTTCCCATTCGGCCAGCGGCATCACCGCGCCCGTGGGGTTGCCGGGAGAGCACACGAAGATCAGCTGGGTCTTTTCCCACACGTCGGCGGGAACGCTGTCCCAGTCCACCGCGAAATTGCGCGCAGCATCGCTGGGGGCGTAGTACGGCTGGGCGCCGGCCAGCAGGGTGGCGCCTTCGTAGATTTGATAGAACGGGTTGGGGCAGATCACGCGCGCGCCGTCCTGGCTGGCGTCCACCACGACCTGGGTGAAGGAGAACAGGGCCTCGCGCGAGCCGTTGACCGGCAGCACCTGGGCGGCGGCGTCCAGCGCAATGCCGTAGCGCTGGCGCGCCCACTGGGCGCAGGCTTCGCGCAGCGCGGGCTCGCCGGCGGTGGCCGGGTACTTGGCCAGGCCGCCCAGGTCGGCGCTCAGCGCCTGTTCGATGAAGGGCGGCGTGGCATGGCGGGGCTCTCCGATGCCAAGGCTGATGGGGCGCACGCCCGCCGGTGGCTGGACCCCGGCGAACAGTTTGCGAAGACGCTCAAACGGGTAGGGCTGGAGTCGGGAGAGCAGGGGATTCATGGGCTCGCATTATGGATTGATGCGCTTTCGGCATGCCGTTGTCACAGGGGACTGCGGGTCTGCACGCTGGCTTTTTTGCATTCTGTTACCTATTCTGGCATGGTCTCGACTGGGGCCATGCCAACTCGTGTGGCGGGGCCTCGCAAACGGTGAATTCCAGATACCAATTACAAGAGAGGCAGACAGCTATGCAGGCAGGCGCTGGCATGGAAAAAGATGGAAGCAGGCATCGTAAGCATACATCCGGCCCAGGTGCCGGCTTCCTCGTATGCACGGTGTGGGCATTGGCGGGACCGGCGCTGGCGTTGGTGGCCGATTCGATGGGCCTGGGGCCCTGGGTTTGGGCAGCCTTGCTGCTGTGGGCCGGGTTGCTGCTGGGCGGCATGCACAGGCTCTGGTCGCGGGTGATCGGCGAGCGCGAATTGCTGCAGCAGGCCATGCAGGGCATCGCCCAGGGAGACCTGAGCCAGCGTGTGGCCGTGGAGGCTGCGGCCTCCCAGGAGGGCGCAGGCGCCGTCCAGACGCCCAAGGCCTTGCTGGGCGGCATGGTGACCTCGCTGTCTGGCATGGTGGCCGATGTGCGCAGCAATGCGGCCCTGGTGGCGCAGGCCGGGCAACAACTGGTGAACGAGCACCAAGCACTGTCCGATCGCACCGAACTGCAGGCCACCAACCTGGCCCAGACCGTGGTCAGCGTGGAGCAGCTCAGCAGCGCCGTGCAGCACAACGCCGACGTGGTGGGCGTGGTCCACCACCAGGCCAGCGCGGTGCGCGGCGCGGCCGATGAAGGCGTGGTGGCCATGGGCCGCGCCGTGGAGTCGGTGGAGACCATTGAAAGCAGCGCCGGCCGCATGCGCGAGATCATCGGTGTGATCGACGGCATTGCGTTTCAGACCAACATCCTGGCGCTCAACGCTGCCGTGGAGGCGGCGCGTGCGGGCGAGCAGGGCCGCGGCTTTGCCGTGGTGGCCAGCGAGGTGCGCTCCCTGGCCGGCCGCTCGGCCGAGGCGGCGCGCGAGATCCGCCACCTGATCGGCGATGCGCTGGCCCAGGTGGAGCACAGCACCGAACTGATCCGCACGGCCGGGCGAGGCATGGAGCGCGTGACCGAAGGCATCCGCCAGGTGGCCGAGCACATGGGAGAGCTGTCGCAGTCCACCGGCAGCCAGAGCACGGGCCTGGCCGAGATCAGCCGCGCCGTGCACCAGATCGACGAGATCACCCAGCACAACGCGCAGATGGTGGGCCACGCGCTGGACCAGGCACGCGCGCTGCAGCAGCGCGCGCAGATGCTGTCAGGGGCGGTGTCGCGCTTTCGGCTGCAGCAGGGCACGGCGGAGGAGGCCGTGGCCCTGGTCGAGTCGGCCCTGGGCCTGGCGCGGCGCGGAGTGGCCACCGAGGCACTGCTGGCCGCCGTAAACGACCCCGGCCAGCCCTTCCATGACCGCGATATGTACGTTTTCGCCCTGGCCGCCGACGGCAGCTACCGCGCCTTTGGCGGCAACCCTGCGCGTGTGGGCGTGCGCGTGCAGGAGCTGCCAGGCGTGCGGGGTGAGCAGCTGCTGGCCGACATCATTGCCCAGGCCGAGCGCGGCCCAGGCTGGGTGGAGTACGACTTCAGAAACCCGGCCACGCAACAGGTGCAGACCAAGATGTCCTTCGTCTGCAAGCATGGCGGGCTGTACTGGGGATGCGGCGTCTACAAGAGTCTGGCGCTGGCGGCATAGCCTTGGCGTGGAAGGCAGACTGCCGCCTGGCGGGCTTCACTGGCACGCGTTCGGCGATGAACCGCCGCCCGCGCGCTGGGCACGTGCGCGGGCCAGGATGGCGGCGATGGTGGCCTGCTTGCTCTCGGCCACGGGAGGTGCGGGGCAGGGTGCTTGAGGGCTGGCGTCGTCGGCTGCTGCCTGCTCTGCCTGCGCAAGAGGCGTCGCTGCCCGGCTTGCACTCAAACGCTCGCGCTCCACTTCACGCTCGCGGTGCAGCACATAGCGCTGGCGCGCATGCTCGGCCTGCTGGGGGCTCCAGGCAGACCAGCCTGTGGCCGGGCCGCTGGCATTGTGCAGTTCGATGCAATCGACCGGACACACGGGAATGCACAGTTCGCATCCCGTGCAGTGGGCTGCGATCACCGTGTGCATGAACTTGTTGGCCCCCAGGATGGCATCCGTGGGGCAGGCCTTGATGCACAGGGTGCAACCGATGCACCAGGCCTCGTCGATCACGGCCACGGTGCGCGGGGCTTCCATGCCGTGCTCGGCGCTCAGCGCAACAACGGGCCGGCCCGTCAATGCGGCCAGCCGCTCCACGCCCGCAGCGCCGCCCGGTGGGCACTGGTTGATGCCAGCCTCGCCCGAAGCCACGGCCTGGGCGTAGCTGGCGCAGTCAGGGTAG
This sequence comes from Delftia sp. CH05, assembly GCF_009827015.1. Taxonomy (NCBI): domain Bacteria; kingdom Pseudomonadati; phylum Pseudomonadota; class Betaproteobacteria; order Burkholderiales; family Comamonadaceae; genus Delftia; species Delftia sp. CH05. The sequence goes on from NZ_WUMG01000009.1 coordinate 166,533, forward strand.
CCGCAACGCGTGCACTGCGTCTGCGGCAGCGCGGCGTCTATGCGCGCTGCCAGATCGTCGCGGGCGAGCATGGCGGTGGAGGACATGGCGTGGCGGGCTTGCTCGGTAATCAGCCTGCCTGCACCTTGGCGCCACGCTTGCGTGACTGCTCGGCGGCCGTTGGCGCGTCATCGCTCAGGCTGCTGGCATGGCCTGCAGCGCTGGCGGCGGTGGCGCTCTCGGGCTGGTGGGTGCTGATGAATTCGCGCACCTGCGGATAGACGATCTCTCGCCAGCGGCGGCCGCTGAAAATCCCGTAGTGTCCCGCGCCCGGCACTTCAAGGTGCCTGCGCTGATCCGCGGCAATGCCCTTGCACAGATCGTGCGCAGCCCGCGTCTGGCCGGAGCCGGAGATGTCGTCCAGCTCGCCCTCGATGGTCAGCAGGGCGCTGCCCTTGATGTCCTGCGGGCGCACCAGTTCAACCTTGTCCTCGGGCGAACGCACTTCCCAGGTGCCATGGACCAGCTTGTAGTCCTGGAACACCGTGGCGATGGTCTCGAGGTAGTAGTCGGCATCCATGTCGAGCACGGCGTTGTACTCGTCATAGAACTTGCGGTGGTGCTCGGCGCTGGCGTCGTCACCCTTGATCAGGTCCTTGAAGTAGTCGTAGTGGCTCTTGGCGTGGCGATCCGGGTTCATGGCCACGAAGCCCGAGTACTGCAGGAAGCCGGGGTAGACGCGGCGACCCACGCCCGGATAGCCTTCGGGCACGCGGTAGATCACATTGTTCTCGAACCACTCGAAACTGCGGTTCTGCGCCAGATTGTTCACCGAGGTCGGCGAGCGGCGCGCATCGATGGGGCCGCCCATCATGGTCATGGACAGCGGAGGCGTCTCGCCACGGCTGGCCATCAGCGACACGGCAGCCAGCACCGGCACCGTGGGCTGGCAGACGCTGACCACATGGCACTGGCCGTACTTGCCCTGCAGGTAGCGGATGAACTCCTGCACATAGTTCACGTAGTCGTCGAGGTGGAACTCGCCATCGGCCAGCGGTACCAGGCGGGCGTTCTTCCAGTCGGTGATGTAGACCTTGTGGTCGCCCAGCATGCTTTGCACCGTATCGCGCAGCAGCGTGGCGTAGTGGCCCGACAGCGGCGCCACGATCAGCACCACGGGCTGGCTCAGCATGGTCTGCAGTGTCTCGGTGTCGTCGGAGAAGCGCTTGAAGCGGCGCAGCTCGCAAAACGGCTTGTCCACTTCGACCCGCTCGCGGATCGTCACGTCCACGCCGCCGACATCGACGCTGCGCAGGTTGAACTCGGGCTTTTCGTAATCCTTGCCCAGGCGGTAGAACAGGTCGAACCCGGCGGCCATGCGCTGGGACATCGGACCCTGGCTCAGCAGCGAGTGGGGGTTGCTGTAGAGCTTGGCTGCAGCCTGCGCGAAATCGGCAAAGGGCTCGACCATGGCGCGCTGGATTTCGTAGAGCTGATAGAGCATGGATACAAGGGGGTTGTTTGGATTTGTTGCAGTGCAATATATCAGCAGCACGCTAAGAAAACTGGTAGTAAAACCCCTCTAATGCTGTCGCTTAAGTGATAGCTTGACTGATGGTTGTAAGCTGGCGGCAGCCCAGCCCCCGGCATTCCTGCAATGCAGTGCGGCGCGCTAGGCGGCAAGCGCCGCTTCGGCCGGTTTGGTGCGCGCAAGCCGCATCACCTCTGAAGGCGGCAATTGCTTGAACTGGTGGTTGCTCCACACCTGGCGCCAGCGCCGCGCACCTGCCAGCCCGTTGCGCAACCCCAACATATGGCGGGCTATCGAATACCAGTGCGTGCCGTGCGTGCGCGCCTCTCGCTCCATGTAGGCCACCATCTGCTCCTCGATGGACTCGCGCGTGTGCTCCACGCCAGCATCGCCGTAGTACAGCGCATCCCACGAGGCCAGCCACCAGGGGTTGTGATAGGCCTCACGCCCCACCATCACGCCATCGACCTGCTGCAGCAGCTCCTGCACGGTGGCGTCGGCCTTGATGCCGCCATTGATGGCAATGGTCAGCTGCGGAAAATCCTGCTTGAGCCGGGCCACGATCTCGTAGCGCAGCGGCGGGATCTCGCGGTTTTCCTTGGGAGACAAGCCTTTGAGCCAGGCATTGCGTGCGTGAACGATGAACACGCGGCATCCCGCATCGGCCACCGTGCCCACGAAGTCGCGCACGAATTCGTAGCTCTCGTCCTTGTCGATGCCGATGCGGTGCTTCACCGTGACAGGCACGTCCACCACATCCACCATGGCCTTCACGCAATCGGCCACCAGCGGCGCCTCATTCATCAGGCAGGCGCCAAATGCACCGCGCTGCACCCGCTCGCTGGGGCAGCCGCAGTTCAGATTGATCTCGTCATATCCCCACTGCGCTCCCAACCGCGCAGCCTGCGCCAGATCCGACGGCTCGCTGCCGCCGAGCTGCAACGCCACCGGATGCTCCTCGGCCTCGAACCGCAGATGCCGTGGCACATCACCGTGCAGCAGTGCGCCCGTGGTCACCATCTCGGTATACAGCAGGGTATGGCGGCTCAGCAGTCGGTGCAGGTAGCGGCAGTGCTTGTCAGTCCAGTCCATCATGGGCGCAACGGACATGCGCCACATGCTGGCAGGTGCTTGGTTTTCTACGTTTGTCATTGATCTGATTGGGTTTTTTGCTCTGGCGTCGTTGCCTGATTCTTCGCCATCCAACCCCGTTTTTGCTGATTTTCTCGCTGGCTTTGCCACATCCTTCACCTGTCGCAAAACAGATGGGGCCATCACTTCACGCAAGCGCACGGATGGCTTGCCTGCACCGCACAGATCCGGCTGATGGAGAACGGCACGTTTGTCCACCGCGAAAGCCAGGCCTACCGTCGGAAAGTGCTGGCCAATGAGTGGCTGCGCAGGCGCGAGCACGAGATGGACCAGGAGCACGCTTTTGGCCAGGCGCCAGGCCGTGCACAAGAAAATTTCAGTGGGGGAGCCACTGCGGGATTATGTCAGTGCGGTCAAAAACGTGACTGAGTGGGGCCGTAGTAAAAAAGCCGACATCGCGCGACTGCAGGCCTCTGGTCGGGCCGACCTCCAGGCCGCCAAGCTCACGGTGCAGGATCTGATGGGCTACACCAAGAAGCAGCGCACGGAAGACGAGGCCGGCCCGCCGCCGTGCTCAATGACATGGTGTGGCTGCGCCAGGTCTTCCTGCATGCTTCGGCCGCGCGCGGCATTGATGCGCCGCTGCAGGTGCTGGACCGCGCCAGGCTCAAGCGTGCTGCGCACGCAGGTGCCCGCCTACGCGGCCGGGCTTCAAGCGTGGCCAACAAGACTGCCTTGAATCCAAGTGAGAGCTCTCCCTGGAGCAAATTTCATCCATTGCGCGAAACTGGGGTAATGGTAGCTAGATGTAAGTGAGTGGCGAGAAGCGGATAAATTTGATCTTCATTCATTTGGTGTTGGTAAAGAATTTCTATCTGCACATTGCCTTTCGATGGCATATTGGCGAGGCCATGCATCGAATAAGACAAATGGAGGCGCGCCAAATGAATGTTAGAGAGAGGCAAGAATCATTCGCGCCGCAATCGCGGTTGCAAGCATTGATGGTTGATTGCGAGGTGGAAGATTTTTCAGGGTTGGGCCTGTTGCTCGGTCAGGCTGGATATGATATGCGAATGGCGGCAAGTGCGCCGGAAGCGTTGGCTGAGTTTGCTGGTGGACGAATTGACTTGTTGATATGCAATACGCGTGTAATTGACAAGGATGGTGGGCAGTGGCTGGAAAATCTCGTTGGGCAGTCCCCTGATCTGTTCGTGATTTTTCTTTCGGAATGCAGTCCCATGGCAATTACGAAAGGCCTTGGTCGGTTGCTGGGCTTGCACCGCCATATAGTCAAACCTTTGAATAGTGAGCAATTTTTGGCTGTCATTGAGCAACTGAATGATCAAAAAATTACACGCTATGAGAATATTCGGCTAGAGCAAAAAAATAGAGCGCTGACGAAGGAGTTGGCAGAACTAAATGCAGCTGTTGAGCTGACTGCCCATGAGCATGACGACGAATTGTTGGAGGCGCATAGGAAACTTAAAAAAAGCTTCGTCGCATCGATCCGAATGTTTTCAAATCTGCTTGAGTGGCGAGGGGGGATACTTGCCGGACATTCAAGACGCGTTGCGGATCTAACCCGCCGAACCGCAAGTATTATGCAGCTAAGTGAAGCAGAGCAGCAGAATGCTTTTGTCGCTGCGCTCATTCATGATATCGCTCATATTACTCTTCCCGATGGGATGTTAAGCAAGCCCGTCCCAAGTTTAAGTCATGAGGAACTGGATAAGTATAGAAACCATAGCAGTTTGGGAGAGCAACTGCTTCTGTCGATAGATGATGCGCATCTTGTCGCTACTCTCGTCAGGTCTCACCATGAGCGATTCGATGGAGCAGGTTACCCTGATGGCCTAAAGGGGAAGGATATTCCAATAGGTGCTCGCATAATTGCGGTTGCTGATTTTTACGATGACCTGATGGTGGGGCATTTGAGCAGTAAGCCGCTAACTTGCGCAGAGGCAAGAACGCTCATTTCGCATAGTAGAGGAGCACAATTTGATCCAGAGGTTGTGGATGCTTTCTTGCAAATTGTGATTCAGGCGACCCCTGCTCCCGACCCGGCTCCAATTAATGTTCCCTGTTCAGAATTGAGGCCAGGGATGATTTTGGCTCAAGACTTCGTATCGAGGGAAGGCTTGGTCTTGCTTACAGCAGGTCGAGTTTTGACGCCAGAGTTGATACGCAGAATGCAATTACGTGTTGATCTTGGTCGAAAGTTTCCAATTCGTGCTGTAGCGACGGCTGTTTGATTGGATTGAGTAATTATTTTGGTCTGGACTTGGTCCAGTTTTTTATAGCCTTCGCTCTCTGGTTGTTTTTGAGAATTTGAGTAGAATTTCTCCATTGGTTGTAATTGCTTGTTTTTCTGATATGTCAGCTATAAGTGAAGGCGGTACTTCTGTTGAATACAGCTTGTTTTTGCTTATTCTGTATAAAATCCTCGTTTTTCCGACTATGAATTCATCTCCTTCGATTATTCCTATATACCGGCCATTTTTTGTATAGGCTTTCCACCATCCGCCTTCGATCATTTTATGCCTCGCTGTGCTGTGATTTATTATTGGCGCCACCATGCCAATTCTTGAGCATGAAATGTTATTATGAAAGCCGCTCGATATTTCAATTGATGCAAAATTTGACAAAGTAATTGATTTTGATAATTTATTATCAAAATCACGCTTGGCAAGAGTAATATCTGGATATACGTGGAAACACGGATGGTCACTTGGCGTAAATCTCGACGTCGTGCCTACCAAGGCTGCCACCTCCGGCAGGATGAGCAAGGAACACATGCAGGCGCCGCAGTGGGAGCGCATCAAGCGGGATTGCTGGGGCCGGTCCTCGCTGCGCGTCCGTAGGACTCTCGCCACCGGAATCTTGCCCAGGGACCGACAGCCTGCAGCCTGTTGCTGGCACACCATGACAGCTCTGAAGCAACAGGAGCAATGAATGGCGATTTCAGAAAAGATCCAGGACCTGCGCAAGTGGGATGACTCTCGCAAGGGATTCACGGGAGAGCATTGGCTTGTGCTCGGTGCCGGCCTCTTGGCGCTGCGCCATGCCCGGCGCGCGGAAAGTGGCATGGGCCGTCTTGTGAGTGGTGCGCTGGGCACGGCATTGATAGCGCGCGCGGCCACGGGCCGCGACGGTGTATTGGGAACGGCAGGACGATTGGCTGCAAAGCCCACGCTGGCCGAGCGCCTGCTGATCGCCGCGCGCCGCCTGTAGACGCCCGGACAAAGGAAAGGCCCGCAGTTGCGGGCCTTGCTTTTTCAAGTCAGGCCTGCATCAGCGCTGGCGGCGCATGCGGCGCAGGCCGAATATTGCCAGCAGGGCAGACATCAGGATGGCGCCCCATTCGCTGAGCGTGGGAACGGCTGCTGCGCCGCCTGTTGGGGCTGCTGCCAGCACGGGCACGAGCGGATCGGCGATCACGCCCGCCGCAGGGTTGGTGTCACCAGGGCCGTTGTCCGTGATGGTGTAGGTCACCGTGGTGCGCGCGCTGTCCACGATCACGTTCAGCGCGGGCGCAGGGTCAAACCAGCCGCCGACACCATCGGGCTTGCGGAACTGCACGCCTTCGGGGAGAGCGCTGGGATAGGTGAGAGTCATCGTCACAGATCCGGTGCAGTTTTCGGCGCTGAAAGCGAACTGTCCGCTGGGCGCTTGCAGGTTCGGTGGGGTGGAGGTCACAGGTCCGAAGCCGCCGCCAGGTTGCAGCGTGCAAGTGGTGCCGCCGCCGGACATCGTGGCAGACGGTATGCCGGTCATGCCAGGCACGCTGCCGGGCGCGCTCACCAGTTGCAGTTTGCGTGGCGTGGCTTGTGTGCTTGCAGAGGCTGCACCGGTTGTCCCGTTGGAGGCTGCGACCGTGAAGTTATAGGTGAAGCCATTGCTCAGGCCAGCCACGACGATGGGGGATGTCGTTCCTTGCTGAGTGATCACGCCAGGCGCACCGGGCACGGCCACGGGGGTCGCGATCACGGTATAGCCTGTGATGGGCGCGCCGCCATTGGAAGCAGGTGCAGTGAAAGTCACCGTAGCCTGCCCGTCGTCTGCAGCGATGTTGCCGATGGTGGGGGCTCCGGGTGCCGCTGCATTCACCATGAAGGTTTGAGACACCTGTGATGCAGGCAGGTAGCTTGCGTTACCACTTTGGTTCGCATCAACGGTGCAAGAGCCTGTGTTCACAAAAGTCAGCGTGCCGCCCGTGGTGACCGTGCACACCGCAGTTGTGTTTGCGCTGAAGGCCACCGGCAGGCTGGAGCTGGCCGTCGCGGTCAGTGTTGGCGTTGTGCCGAAAGTTTGGTCGCCGGGGTTTGGGAACGTGATGTTCTGGTTTTGCTGTCCATTCACCAGTACGCCGGTCGTGGCGCCTACGTTCGCCAAATTCAGCACAACGTTGGTGCCTCCGCTCGTCATCGTGCTCCCGTTGAGATCGATAGCGGTTCCTAACGACACTCCATTTGCGTCAACATCACCTGGCTGCACGGTATATATGAAGGTCAGGGCGGAGCTGTTGCTGCCACCGACGAAGTTCGCTTGCCGCAGAGTTGAACCAATCGTCAAAGGAATTGAGGGCGTGCCGCCAGCTGTGACGGTCACGGGAGCGCTGTAGGTCACAGTGAACTGCAGGTTCTGTCCAGCACTATAGGTTCCGTCGGGGGGAACGCTTACTGATTGCACTGAGGCGGCAGGAGCTACAAGCGTGTAGCTAAGCGTGGTTTGGCAGGCTTTGGAGTCTGTGATGGTCACCGAATATTGACCGGGAGCCAGTCCTGTCGCGGTTGCCGCTGCGCCACCGGAGGGGGTCCATGAGTAAGTGTAGCCAGGAGTTCCCCCTGTCGCGACAACTGTTGCGCTACCGTTGTTGCCTCCAACGGGATTGATCTGCGACTGCATGCCTGACAATGTTTCAGGCTGTCCAACGGTCGTAGACGCTGTTCCTTGCAGGCCGTTATTGTCAGTAACCGTAACTGTATAGGTGCCTGCTATGAGACCTGTTGCGGTAGCGTTTGTGCCTCCAGAGGGGCTCCATGAGTAGGTGAAGGGCGCAACACCGTTCTGGGTGATTTGGGCAGTGGCCGTGCCGTTGTTTGCCCCGTTACAAGAGGCATCGGTGTGGGACGCGGACAAGATCAGCTGTGCGCTTGCAGAGCCGGTGTAGGTGACAAGAGCAAAGATGCCGCCTAGCACCCATGTGCGGAAAACCCCAGAAGACATGTTGTTCCCTTACTTTGGAGATCGGCGCAATCTCTCTAGCTCTGTTTGCTGAACTTTTGTTTGATGACCAAACGCGCTGCAAATTGTATGAATTTGTGTATATTGTGTCTATCACTGAAACTTGGTAGTTACTCCGGCTAGGCGGCCTTGATGTCGCCCCCGTATTCCCGACCCCACCCTATTCGCAATAAAGCAGCTGGTCAGCCCCTGCAGCGTGTTGCCGCCTGAACTCCCGAGGCGACCGCATTTTCAGCGAAGAATGCGGATGCACCTCGTTGAAGTGCTCGAAGGCCGCTGGCAGTTGCGCCAGTACCGTCTGCGCGTCACTCAGGTCCATGCGCGCCACATAGTCGCGCTTGAAGGTGTTGACGAAGCTCTCGGC
>NZ_WUMG01000090.1:0-5258 GCF_009827015.1 Delftia sp. CH05
CCTCCCCTCCCATCCGTTCCTTCAAGGAGTACCCCATGGCCAATGCCGCCCCCATGCAGCTGATCGACATCGACGCCCGCTACCACCACATCCGCCCCGTGCCGCGCATGCCCAACTTCGCGGCCTGGATCGAGGGCGTGGACCTGACCCGCCCCCTGTCCCCCGAGGTGCAGGCGGAACTGCGACAGGCCCTGTACGACTTCGAGGTCATCTTCTTCCGGCCCCAGGCCATCACGGCCGAGCAGCATGTGGCGCTGGCGCAGGTGTTCGGCCCGCTGTCCAAGGGCTCGTACTTCGAGCGCAAGAGCGGCATGCCCGACGTGGAGATGATCATCTCCGACAAGGACCGCCCGCCCGCCATAGACAACTGGCACACCGACATCAGCTGGAAGCAGCAGCCGCCGCTGGGCACCGTGATCCAGATCGTGACCACGCCGCCGGCCGGCGGCAACACCTGCTGGACCAGCACCAGCAAGGCCTATGACTGGCTCTCGCCCGGCATGCAGCAGTACCTGGAAGGCCTGCAGGCGGTCCATACCTGGGAGGAATCGGGCTTCCGGGAATACCTGGGCCGCAAGGGCGAGGAGGCGCTGTTCGAGGCGCTGCGCCAGTTCAAGCCCGTGACGCATCCCGTGGTGCGCACCAACCCCGATTCAGGCCGCAAGTGCATCTTCGTCAATGCCGATTTCACGCGCCACATCACGGGCGTGGACCGACACGAGGCGCGCGGCGTGCTCGCCTTCCTGCTGGACTGGCTGAAGAAGCCGGAGTTCATGGTGCATCATCAATGGGACGCGGGCGGCATCGCCATCTGGGACAACCGCAGCACGCAGCACTATGCTGTGGCCGACTACTGGCCCCACTACCGCGTGAACCAGCGCGTCACCTTCGACACCCCTTCCACCCAATGACAACGAGACACGGAGACAGCTTCATGAGCACGCAAGAGCACCTGCAGTTCTATATCGACGGCCAATGGGTTCCCCCGGCCGTGCCGCGCACGCTGGATGTGATCAATCCGTCCACCGAGGAGGTGGCGGCCCGCATCAGCATGGGCTCGGCCGCCGATGTCGATGCAGCCGTGGCCGCCGCACGCCGCGCGTTCGACGGCTTCTCGCAGACCACGCGCGACGAGCGGCTGGCCCTGCTGGACAAGGTGCTGGCGGTCTACATGCGCCGCATCGACGAGGTGGCGCAGACCATCTCGCTGGAGATGGGCGCGCCGCTGTGGCTGTCGCGCGCGGCCCAGGCCACCGTGGGCGCAGGGCACCTGAAGCAGACCCTGCAGGTGCTCAGGGAATTCGAGTTCGAGAGCGTGCGCGGCACCACCGGCATCGTGCATGAGCCCGTGGGCGTGGTCGGCATGATCACGCCCTGGAACTGGCCCATCAACCAGATCATGTGCAAGGTGGCACCGGCCCTGGCGGCGGGCTGCACCATGGTGCTCAAGCCCTCGGAGATCGCGCCGCTCAATGCCATCCTGGTGGCCGAGATCCTGCACGAAGCGGGCGTGCCGGCCGGCGTGTTCAACCTGGTCAACGGCGACGGCCCCTCGGTGGGCGAGGCCATGTCCGTGCACCCCGGCATCGACATGATGACCTTCACCGGCTCCACGCGCGCGGGCATTGCCGTGGCCAAGGCCTCGGCCGATACCGTCAAGCGCGTGACCCAGGAGCTGGGCGGCAAGTCGGCCAACATCGTGCTGGACGACGCCGACATCGAAAAGGCCGTGACCCAGGGCGTGAACGCCTGCTTCACCAACTCCGGTCAGAGCTGCAACGCGCCCACGCGCATGTTCGTGCCGCGCGCCCTGCATGCGCGCGCCGTGGCCGCGGCCAAGGCCGCTGCCGAAGGCATGAAGGTGGGCGATGCACTGGCCGACACGGGCGCCATGCACATGGGCCCCGTGGTCAGCGAGGCGCAGTTCCGCAAGATCCAGGGCCTGATCGAGGCCGGCATCGCCGAAGGCGCCACCCTGGTGGCCGGCGGCACGGGCCGCCCCGAGGGCCTTGCGCGCGGCTACTTCGTGCGGCCCACGGTGTTTGCCGACGTGCGCAACGACATGACCATTGCGCGCGAGGAGATCTTCGGCCCCGTGCTGGTCATCCTGCCCTACGACACGGAGGAGGAGGCCATCGCCCAGGCCAACGACACGCCCTACGGCCTGTCGGGCTATGTGCAGTCAGGCAGCCTGGAGCGCGCACGCCGCGTGGCCTCGCGCCTGCGCACCGGCATGGTCCACCTCAACGGTGCAGGACCGGACTTCGGCGCGCCGTTCGGTGGCTACAAGCAGTCGGGCACGGGCCGGGAATGGGGCGAGCACGGCTTCAAGGAGTACCTTGAAGTGAAAGCCGTGATGGGCTATCAACCCAAGCAAAAAGCCGCCGCCTGAAGGCGGCTGCCTACCCGCGCCGTGCGGCCTCGTAGAGGCCTTCCACGCGCGGGATGTTGCGCTCCAGCTCGCGGATGCGCTCGGGGCCTGCGGGGTGGGTGGACAGGAATTCCAGGCCGCCGCGGTCGCCCGTGGCCTGGCCCATCTTGCGCCACAGCGAGACCGAGGCCTGGGGGTTGTAGCCGGCGCGCGCGGCCAGCTCCAGGCCCACGAGGTCGGCCTCGCTCTCATCGCCCCGGCTGAATTTCAGCGACAGCAACTGGCCGCCCAGGCGGGCCGCCGCATTGCCCAGGTCGCCCAGGCCCAGCAATTGGGCGCCCAGCGAGATGCCGATGCTGGTGGCCTGGTTCTTGGCCAGCTGCTCGCGCGAGTGCTCGCGCAGCGCATGGGCCATTTCGTGGCCCATGATCATGGCGATCTCGTCGTCGGTCAGCTGCAGTTGGTCGATGATGCCCGTGTAGAAGGCGATCTTGCCGCCCGGCATGCAAAAGGCATTGATCTCCTTGCTGCCGATCAGATTCACCTCCCAGCGCCAGGCATTGGCGCGCGGATTCCATTGCGCGGTGTAGGGGATCAGCCGCCGGGCGATGGCGCGCAGCCGCAGCAGCTGCGGGTTGCTGTCGCCGGCCAGTGCGCCCTGGGCGCGGGCCTTGGCCAGCAGTTGCTGGTACTGGTCGGTGGCGGCGCCTTCCAGCGTCTCGGCCGGCACCAGCTTGCGCAGGCCCGAGGCACCGCCCACCTGCACCTGGGCCGCCACCGGCGCCGCGGCCAGGCCCAGGGCCGCCGCGCTGCCGGCCAGCAAGAAACCGCGACGCGCGCGCCAGGGCGCGCAGGCACAGCCCCAGGCGGACGGGGCACAGGATTCGGAAGAGAGATGGGATGGCTGCTGCATGCCGCCAAGTCTAGCGGCCATGTATGCCTGCAACATGCGGAGAACAGCGCATCGTGAAGAGCGGCGCCGGCCTACAAAGAGTCACGCCATCTGCGCGGCCATCACGGCCCGCTGCGAGCGCATCTCGGCGCCGATCACCAGCATCAGCCCGGCCAGCACGGCCAGCAGCCCCAGCCACGATTGCAGCGGCTGCCGCTCGCCCACGACCCACACCGCCAGCACGAAGGCCGCCACGGGCTCGATCAGGCTCAGCGTCACGCCCGTGGGGCCGGAGATGCTGCGCAGCCCGATGGAAAACAGCATGTGCGCCAGGCCCGACACCACCACGCCCAGGTAGACCACCACCAGCACGGCCGCCAGGCTCCACTGCGGCAGGCCGCTTTGCACCAGCGCAATCGGCACCGCCATGCAGGCCGCCCCGGTGAAGACATAGAAATTCACCACGCGCGGCGACATGTGGGTGACCAGGCGCTTGTTGATCAGCGCATAGCCCGCGTACGACAGCCCCGCCAGCAGGCACAGGGCCAGGCCGCTCCAGGACAGCGTGGCGCCGCCCCGGGCCATCACCATGGCCGCGCCTCCCGCCACGCTCACCAGCGTGCCGGCCCACCACAGGGCCGACAGGGGCGCGCGCAGCACCAGCGCCTGCATCAGCCCGGCCCAGATGGGGCCGCTGCCAATGGCCACGGCCGTGCCCACGGCCACGCCCGTGAGCGTCACGCCCTCGTAGAAGAAGATGCTGTAGCCGCCGATTCCCATGGATGCCAGCAGGAACCAGGCCGGGCGCAGTCCCAGGTGCACCGGGTTGGGCAGCAGAGGCTGGACGCGCGCCCCGCCCTGCCCGGCCCGCCCGCGCAGCCTCCGATGGGAAACCGCCAGCAGCGCCCCCAGAAACAGGCTGGAAACCGCCAGCTGCGCGGCGCCCACCCAGAACGGCGACAGCCCGCCTGCGCCCAGGCTTTGCGCCGTGCCCGTCGTGCCCCAGAGCACGGCAGCCACCGAAACGAAGGCGATGCCGACGGCGGAGGAAGAAGCGGAAGAATTGCGAACCATGGCGCCATGTTGCGCCTGGCGCGGCCGGGCATTTGTCGAGAAACGCTCGTAGTCCGCAAGACTGTGAACGGGCTAGCCGCGCAGCTGCCGCGCCGTCACGCCCCGGTCGCGCCGCAGCGCATAGGCCAGCGCGCTGGCCGAGGCATATCCGCAGCGCAGCGCCGTGGCCTCCAGGGGCAGGCCCCGCGCCAGCCCGCGCTCGGCCGCATCCAGGCGCAGGCCGCGCAGCCAGGCCTGGGGCGGCTGGCCCGCCAGCTCCACGAAGCGCGCGTGAAAGCGCTGGGCGCTCATATGGCACAGGGCGGCCAGCCGGGCCGTGGGCCAGTCCTCGTGCAATGCGGCCTGTACGCTCGTGGTCAGTTGCTGCAGGTCCAGCCCCCGGCGCGCCAGCAGGCCGGGCGCCTGCAGCACCTGGGCCAGCTGCTCTGTGGCCGGGCCTTCCGACTCCCGGCCGCGCAGGGCGGGCGGCACGGAAAAGCGCCGCATCCGGTCCAGCCCCGGGCCGCTGGGCGCATCGATGACGAACACGCGCGAGCGCGGCGCCGCCAGGTAGCCGTGGTCCACGCCGGCGGGGATGAGCATGCCGCTGACGGCGTCCACAAAGGCGCTGCGCCCGCCCACCTCCAGCTCCATGCGGCCCTGCAGGGCATAGAGGATCTGCGCATGGCCGTGGGCATGGGCCTGGTGCTCGCCGCTGTAGCTGCGCACCGAGCTGTGCGGCGCGAAGGCGGTATCGGTGGCATCGGCCGCGCCGTCTTGCGCGGCGGCATCGCTGTGGAGGGAAGAGAGGGTGTAGGCCATGGCGGCATCCTGTGCCCGCGATGGTAGCGCGCGCCAGTCCGCGCCACCATGGGCCCGATAATGGCCGCAGCCTGCCGCAGCACAACATGACCGAGCCGTCCACCACCACCCCCTCCGCCC
>NZ_WUMG01000091.1:0-4926 GCF_009827015.1 Delftia sp. CH05
ATCCGACCAACCCCACGGATCCCACGAACCCGACCAATCCTACGAACCCCACCAATCCGACCAACCCCACGGATCCCACGAACCCGACCAATCCTACGAACCCCACCAATCCGACCAACCCCACGGATCCCACSAACCCGACCAACCCCACCAATCCCACGGACCCGACGAACCCGACCAATCCGACCAATCCCACGGACCCCACCAATCCGACGGATCCCACGGACGGCCACGGCCTGATCACCTCCGTGCAGGACGTGGTTGGTGCGCTGTCCGGTGGCACGGTCGCCGGCCCGGTGGGCAACCTGATCGATACGCTGGTCAATCCCGGCAGCGGCACGCTGTCCGGGGTGACAGGCCTGCTGGAGAGCCTGACCAGCACCAATGGCGGGCCGCTGGGCGTGCTCACCGAGCTGGTGGACGGCCTGGTCAACATCCAGAACCAGGGCCTGGAGCCCCTGATCAGCACGCTCAATGAGCTGCTCAAGGGCCTGGATGAAGCGGGCTCCGGCGGCTCCATCGGCACGGTAGTGGACAACGTGCTCGGCGGCCTGCTCGACGAAGACGGTGCGCTGGGCGGCCTGCTCGCCGGCGTGGGTGGCCTGCTGGGCGGCCTGGTGGGCGGCGGAACGGGCAACCCGCCCGGCACGCCTGACAGCGGGGTGGTCACGTCCGTGCAGGACGTCGTGGACGGCCTGCTGGGCGGCACGGTGGCAGCGCCTGTGGGCCAGTTGCTGGATGCCCTGGCCAACCCCACGGACGGACTGCTGTCCACCGTGACCGGCGCGCTGGAGAACCTGACCAATGTCGAGGGCGGCCCCCTGGGTGTGCTGACCGAACTGGTCAACGGCCTCACCCAGGTGGACGGCGAAGGCCTGGCCCCGGTGATCGGCACGCTCAACGAGCTGATTGCCGGCCTGGGCAACGGCCTGGGTGAAGGCGGCATCGGTGAACTGGTCGACGGCCTGCTGGGCGGCCTGATCCCGGGCGGCACGGGAGGCGGCAGCGGTGACGGCCTGGTCACCACGGTCCAGGACGTGGTGGACGGCCTGCTCGGCGGCACCGTCGCAGCCCCTGTGGGCCAACTGCTGGACGCGCTGGCCAATCCCACCGATGGAACGGCCTCGGTCGTCACCGGCCTGCTGGAAGGCCTGACCAGCGTGGAAGGCGGCCCCCTGGGCGTGCTGACCGAGCTGGTCAATGGCCTGACCCAGGTGGACGGCCAGGCCCTGCAGCCGGTGATCGGCACCCTCAACGGCCTGATTGCCGGCCTGGGCAGCGGCCTGGGTGAAGGCGGCATCGGTGAACTGGTCGACGGCCTGCTGGGCGGCCTGATCCCGGGCGGCACGGGAGGCGGCAGCGGTGACGGCCTGGTCACCACGGTCCAGGACGTGGTGGACGGCCTGCTCGGCGGCACCGTCGCAGCCCCTGTGGGCCAACTGCTGGACGCGCTGGCCAATCCCACCGATGGAACGGCCTCGGTCGTCACCGGCCTGCTGGAAGGCCTGACCAGCGTGGACGGCGGCCCCCTGGGCGTGCTGACCGAACTGGTCAATGGACTGACCCAGGTCGATGGCCAGGCACTGCAGCCCGTGATCGGAACCCTCAACGGCCTGATTGCCGGCCTGGGCAGCGGCCTGGGTGAAGGCGGCATCGGCGAGCTGGTCAGCGGCCTGCTGGGCGGTGACAGTGGCCTGCTGGGCGGCGTCCTTGGCGACGACGGCCTGGTCGGCGGCCTGCTCGGCGGTGACGGCGGCCTGCTGGGCGGCGTGCTCGGCGAGGACGGCCTGGTCGGCGGACTGCTGGGCGGCCTGGTTCCGGGTGGCGGCACAGGCAGCGGCGAAGGCCTGGTCACCACGGTACAGAACACCGTTGGCGACCTGCTCGGTGGCACGGCCGGAGCGCCTGTGGGCCAGGTACTGGATGCGCTGATCGACCCCGGCACCGGCGCCCTGTCCGTGGTCACGGGTCTGGTGGAAGGCGTGACCCAGGTCAACGGCGGTCCGCTGGGTGTGGTGACGGACCTGGCCAACGGCCTCACGCAGGTCCCGGGCCAGGCACTGCAGCCGGTGATCGGCACCGTCAATGGCGTGCTGGCCGGTCTGACGGGAGGCGACGGCCTGCTGGGCGGCGTGGTCGGCGGTGACGGCGGCCTGCTGGGCGGCGTGCTCGGCGACGACGGCCTGGTCGGTGGCCTGCTGGGCGGTGACGGCGGCTTGCTGGGTGGCGTCCTTGGCGACGACGGCCTGGTCGGTGGCCTGCTGGGCGGTGACGGCGGCTTGCTGGGTGGCGTGCTTGGCGACGACGGCCTGGTCGGTGGCTTGCTCGGCGGTGACGGCGGCCTGCTGGGTGGCGTCCTTGGCGACGACGGCCTGGTCGGTGGCTTGCTCGGCGGTGACGGCGGCCTGCTGGGTGGCGTGCTTGGCGACGACGGCCTGGTCGGCGGCTTGCTCGGCGGTGACGGCGGCCTGCTGGGTGGCGTGCTCGGCGACGACGGCCTGGTCGGCGGCCTGCTCGGCGGCGACGGCGGCCTGCTGGGTGGCGTGCTCGGCGAGGACGGCCTGGTCGGCGGGCTGCTGGGCGGCCTGGTTCCGGGTGGCGGCACAGGCAGCGGCGAAGGCCTGGTCACCACGGTGCAGAACACCGTCGATGACCTGCTCGGCGGCACGGCCGGAGCGCCTGTGGGCCAGGTGCTGGATGCGGTGATCAACCCCGGCACCGGCGCCCTGTCCGTGGTCACGGGCCTGGTCGAAGGCGTGACCCAGGTGAACGGCGGCCCGCTGGGCGTGGTGACGGACCTGGCCAACGGCCTGACGCAGGTCCAGGGCCAGGCACTGCAGCCGGTGATCGGCACCGTCAACGGCGTGCTGGCCGGTCTGACGGGAGGCGACGGCCTACTGGGCGGCGTGGTTGGCGGCGACGGTGGCCTGCTGGGCGGCCTCACGGGCGACACCGGACTGGTCGGCGGCCTGCTCGACACCGTGGCCGGCGACAACGGCATCGTCGGCGGCCTGCTCGGCGGCGACGGTGGCCTGCTGGGCGGCCTCACGGGCGACACCGGACTGGTCGGCGGCCTGCTCGACACCGTGGCCGGCGACAACGGCATCGTCGGCGGCCTGCTCGGCGGCGACGGTGGCCTGCTGGGCGGCCTCACGGGCGACACCGGCCTGGTCGGCGGCCTGCTCGACACCGTGGCCGGCGACAACGGCATCGTTGGCGGCCTGCTCGGCGGCGACGGTGGCCTGCTGGGTGGCCTCACGGGCGACACCGGCCTGGTCGGCGGCCTGCTCGACACCGTGGCCGGCGACAACGGCATCGTTGGCGGCCTGCTCGGCGGCGACGGTGGCCTGCTGGAGACCGTGGCCGGTGACAACGGCGTCGTCAGCGGCGTGCTGGACACGGTGGCCGGCGACAACGGCATCGTCAGCGGCGTGCTCGACACCGTGGCTGGCGACAACGGCATCGTCAGCGGTGTGGTCAACACGGTCGTCGGCGACAACGGCATCGTCAGCGGACTGCTGGGTGGCGGCAGCAGTGGCGGTGGCCTGCTGGGCGGGCTGCTGGGGGGATCGTCCGGTGGCGGACTGCTCGGAGGCCTTCTGGGCGGCACTTCTCAAGCGGCAACGGCCTCTGCGGCCGAGCTGGATCCGATTGCCACCTCCATCAGCAGCCATGCCAGCAGCACGGCCGATGCAGCAGCCAGCGTGTTGACGCAGCAGTTGCACCACAACGCCCTGCTGTGAGCTGCAGCGGCGCCTGCGGGCGCCGCATTCCTTCCCTGCGCCGCCGCCTCGCGGTGGCGGCGCACGTCCCAGGAGATTTTCCATGTCACACACTCTCAGGCTGTGCACCATCGTGCTGCTGGCCGCAGGCCTGGCCGCCTGCGGTTCCACCGCCACCACCAGCACGCAGCGTTCCGAACACCACTACGCCTTCGGCAAGGCCCCGGCGCCTGCGGCGGCCAGCTCCGGCGTCGCACCCGTGGTGGCCACGAGCCAGGCCGACCAGCGCGGTCCCGCCAATGTCGCCCACATCGTCTACTTCGACTTTGACGCCTACACCATCCGCAGCAGCGACCGGGCCATCGTGGAAAGCCATGCGCAGTGGCTGCGCAGCAATCCCGGCCGCTCGGTGATGCTGCGCGGCCATACGGACAGGCGCGGCGGCATCGAATACAACCTGGCGCTCGGCCAAAAACGTGCCGACGCGGTGCGCAACAGCCTGCAGCTGCTGGGCGTGAATCCGGCCCGCGTGGAGTCCGTCAGCTACGGCAAGGAGCGGCTGGCCGACGAAGGCACGAGCGAAGACGCCCACCAGCGCAACCGGCGCGTGGAATTCGACTACCGCTGAGCCGCCGCGCTCCGCACTCGCCTGCCGCCGGGCCGCCATGAAAGAACAGATCCGTACGCGGTCAGCGCACCGCAGCCCGGCGTCCCGTCCCCACGGGAAGCGCAGCCTCCCACTGACCTTGACCGAGGCCGAGAGCATGTTGTCGCAGCAATTGGCAAATGGCCTGGAGTACCTGGCACGGCACATGGTGTTGCTGCCCGAGCCCTACCCCGGCTGCATTCTTTTCTTCACGGTGGCGGCCGAGAACAAGGCCGCCTCCGTCTTCCATGTACGCGCCACCACGCTGGAGGCCGCCTGGCGCGAGGGAGCGACCCGCGTGCGCCAGTGGGCCTGGGCCCGCAAGCGCGATGAGGTCGATCTGCGCATCGACTGGGTCCAGGACATCACACCCCTGGAGGCGGACAGTCCCCTGCCCGATTGCCGTGCCTGGACCGAGATGCCCCTGCGCTCCCTTGCCCTGGCCGATGCCAGCCTGGAGCGCGCGCAGTTGCTGCACCCCTTGCTGCCCGATCCGCCCCAGGGTGGGGCTGCCGGCGCACCCGACGATGAGCCCCCCCTCCCACGCCCCCTGCATCC
>NZ_WUMG01000092.1:0-4451 GCF_009827015.1 Delftia sp. CH05
GGGGGAGGAGGGCGGCTCGCGTTGGCTACTTGGGCCGCACCGCGTCAGCCGTGCCCTGGATGAAGGCCTTGATCTTTTCCACGTCGTCCATGCTCAGCTTGCCCGTGAAGTCCGGCATGCCGCGCGACATGGCCGGACCCTTGAAGATGAACTTGTCCAGGTGCTCGATATAGGCCGGGTCCAGGTAGCCCAGGTTGGGCAGGTTGCCGCCGCGATCCACGCCGGGCACGCCGTGGCAGAAGGCGCAGTTGCTGACGTACAGGGCCGTGCCTTCGGCCACCAGGCTCTTGTCGTAGGGCACGCCCTGCAGCAGCTTGCCCTGCTGGTAGGCGACGAAGGCAGGCGCCTCGGCCTTGCCGTCCAGCGCGAAGGTGTAGACCGTGCCCGGGCCCTTGCGCTCGGTGTGGCGCGCGGCCAGGCCGTAGACGCCGCCCCAGCCCACGGCGATGGAGACGTACTGCCGGCCATCGACCTCATAGGTGATGGGTGCGGCCACCACGCCCGTGCCCGTGGGCTTTTCCCAGAGCTTCTTGCCGTTGCGCGCGTCATAGGCCACGAAGCGGCCGTCGGCCGTGCCCTGGAACACCAGGTTGCCCGCCGTGGCCAGCGTGCCGCCGTTCCAGGGCGAGGCATGCTCCACGCGCCAGCGCTCCTTCTGTGCCACCGGGTCCCAGGCGATCAGGCGGCCGAAGGGCGTGCTCTTGGGCGGCTCCATGTTGACCAGCGTGGCCGTATTCCAGCCGATATTGCTGTGCGGCTCGGGCAGGGAGCCGCCGTTGAACTTCCAGTTCTTGTTGTCCTGCAGGGTCAGAGGCACATGCTGGGCCGGCAGGTAGGCCAGGCCCGTGTCGGGGCTGTAGGACATGGAATGCCAGTTGTGCGCGCCGAAGGGGCTGGGGATCACGTCTCGGGCGCGGTCGCCGCTGCGCGCAATCGGTGTCTCGATGGGGCGGCCCTTGGCGTCGTAGCCGCTGGCCCAGTTCACGTCGACGAAGTTCTTGGCCGAGATGAACTGGCCGTTGGTGCGGTCGATGACGAAGAAGAAGCCGTTCTTGGGCGCATGCAGGATGACCTTGCGCGGCTTGCCGCCGATCTTGATGTCGGCCAGCACCATGGGCTGGGTGGAGGTGAAGTCCCAGCTGTCGCCCGGCGTCTCCTGGTAGTGCCAGACGTACTCGCCCGTATCGGGGTTCAGCGCCACGATGCTGGCCAGGTACAGGTTGTCGCCACCGGCCGGGCTGCGCTTGGCTTGCGCCCAGGGCGAGCCGTTGCCCGTGCCGATGTACATGAGGTTGAGCTCGGGGTCATAGGCCATGGTGTCCCAGGCCGTGCCGCCGCCACCGGCCTCCCACCACTTGCCGGCCGGGTCCCAGGTCTTGGCGGCGCGGGCCATGGCCTCGTTCTCGAAGGGCTTGGACGGATCGCCTGGCACGGTGAACCAGCGCCATTGCTGGGCACCGGTCTCGGCGTCATAGGCCGTGACATAGCCGCGCACGCCGTACTCGGCGCCGCCGTTGCCGATCAGCACCTTGCCCTTGATGACGCGCGGTGCGCCCGTGATGGTGTACGAGAAGGCGCGGTCGATGATGGTGTCCTGCTCCCAGACCTTCTGGCCCGTGGCCGCGTCCAGCGCCACCAGGCGGCCATCGAAGGCGCCCACATACACCTTGCCCTTGTAGACCGCCACGCCCCGGTTGACCACATCGCAGCAGCCCTTGAAGCCATTGGCACGGTCCACGCCGGGGTCGTAGCTCCACAGACGCTTGCCGGTGCGCACGTCCACCGCATGCACCACGCTCCAGCTGGCCGTGACGTACATGATTCCATCGACCACCACGGGCGTGGACTCCACGCCGCGCGTGGATTCCAGGTCATACGACCAGACCAGGCCCAGCCGCTTCACATTGGCCGTGTCCAGCTGCCTGAGTTTGGAAAAGCGCGTCTCGCTGTAGTCCATACCGTAGCTGGGCCAGTCCTTTGAGCTGCGCGCGTTGTCGCGGATGCTCTGCGAGTCGATGCGCGAGGTGACGGCGCGTATGTGCTCGGGCGAGCCTTTGCTTGGCAGGCCGGCCTGTGCCAGCGTGGCGCCGGGCAGGGCCAGCGCCAGGCCGGCGGCCAGCAGCGTGGAGGAAAGCACGTGGGTCTTCATGTTGTCTCGTCTCCTGTGTGGTTTGTTTTTGCGTGCATGGCGCTGGGGGCAAGGGCACCATGTGGGAGACGATAAAAAAAGCGGCCTCCGGTCACAACATTCGGACTTTCCCGGGGGCGGATGTGTACCGCCGTGGAACAGCTCAGAACGTCCGGCTGACCGTCACCCCGGCCGACAGCCCGCGTCTGGCACCCGGCTCGAAGTACCGCTGGTTGCCCTCGTTGACGATGACCGACCCTGCAAAGCGCCGGTCGAACAGGTTGTCCAGTCGCACAAAGGTCTGGGCGCTCCACTGCTGCCATTGCCGTGACCAGCGCAGGCTGGAGCCCCAGACGGTGTAGCCGGCCGCGCGGTCGGTGTTGCGGTCGTTCACGGCCACGGGGCCGCTGTGCAGCATGTCCACGGTCCAGGTCCATTGCGGCGACAGCTGCCAGGCCAGCTCGCTCCACAGGCGGCGCGGCGCGGTGCCGGCCAGGCGCGCGCCGGCATCCACCGGGGCGGTGGGCGTGGTGCAGGGCGTGGCCTCGCAGGTCAGGAAGCTGTCGCGGTAGCGGGCTTGCAGCAAGGTCAGGGCGGTGCTGGCCGTGAGCGATCCCCATTGCGCGTTGCCCGAGAATTCCAGCCCCCGGCGCAGCGTGCGGCCTGCGTTCTGGTAGGTGGCGCGCCCACCCGTGTTGGACAGCACGGTGAGTTCGCGCTGGGTATGGGTCTCGAACAGCGTGAGGTTCCAGCCCGCGTTGCCGTGGCGCCCGCGCAGGCCGACCTCGACGGTGTTGTGGGCGCTGGCGGCCAGGCCGGTGTTCATGCCATTTTGGCCGCCGGGCCGGTAGGCCACTTCGTTGAGCGTGGGCGTTTCCATGCCCCGGCCCACCGATGCGTGCGCCACCAGGTCCGGCAGCAGGTTCACGCGCAGGCCCAGCGAGGGCAGCCAGCCGCGCCAGGCCATGCTGCCGCTGTCGTCGCCATTGCCGGCTGTGATGTAGTGGTCCTCGGAGCGGTAGCGCACGCGCGCCTGGCGCAGGCCGGCGCTCAGGGCCAGGCTCTGCGTGCTCCACTCGGCCTGCAGGTAGGGGTCGGCGGAGCGCGCCTGGTTGCGTTCGTCGCGGCGCAGCCGGCCCTGCACGCCGAGCTGGCTGCCGATGAAGTTCTCGTAGCCGCGCCGGGTCTCGCCCTGCCAGTCGTAGGCCAGGCCTGCCGACCAGTCCAGCCGGCCGCCGGCCACGTCCTCATGGGTGCTGCGCCAGCGCAGGTTCATGCCCGCGTAGTCGCGGTCCAGGTCGATCACGCCGCCTGAATGCGAGGGCGGTGCCTGCGTGGCCACGGGAATGGACTGGTACTGCAGCACGGAGCGCGTACCCGCATAGGCCATGAGTTCCAGGCGCTGGCCCGCGCCGAACTGGTGCTGCCAGGCGGCGCCCAGCTGGCGCTGGCGCACGCTTTTGCGCGTATTGAAGCGCAGCGCACTGGCCGTGGTCTGGCCGGGGTCGGCCTCGAACTCGGCGCGTGTCAGGCCCAGCGGGTCCTGGGCGCTGGCGCGCTGTTCCTGGTACTGCAGCAGCCACTGGTCGTCGCCCTGCTTGCGTGACAGCTTCATGTGGGCCGTGCTGCGGTCGGCGGCCGACTGGGGGCGCATGCCGTCGGTGGCGAAGCGCTCGATGTGGATGGCATAGCGCCATGGGGCGGAGCTGCCATCCGCCTGGTCCGGCTTTCCGCCACCGATCGTGCCGCGCAGCTGGGTGGACAGGCGCCACAGCCCGTCCGGCCCCACGGCCATGCCGCTGCGCCACAGGCCGGGCTCCTCGCCGTCTTCGGTGTACAGCAGCAGTGCACCGCCTGCGCTGTTGCCGTAGAGCACGGCGGCCGGGCCGCGCACCACGTCCAGGCGCGCGGCGTTGCCCAGCGTGAAGTTGGCGGCCTGGCCCTGGCCGTCGGGCGCGCCGGCCGGGATGCCGTCCACGTACAGGCGCAGCCCGCGCACGCCAAAGGTGGAGCGCGCACCGAAGCCGCGCACCGAGATCTGCAGGTCCTGGGCGAAGTTCTGGCGGTTCAGCACCACCAGGCCCGGCACGCGCGCCAGGCTTTCGGACAGGTTGACCTGCATCTGCCCCTCGCGCAGCACCGTGCCGTCCACGCTGTCGATGGCGGCGGTGGCGCGCCACAGGTCGGGGCCGGCGCCGGGCTGGCTGGCCGTGATGACCACGGGGGCGAGCAGGGCCTCGCTGGAGTCCTGCGCTGCGTTTGCCGCCTGGGCGGGCAGGGCGTGCAGCGTGCAGGCCAGTGCGGCGCCCAGGGTGGGCAGGGC
>NZ_WUMG01000093.1:0-3843 GCF_009827015.1 Delftia sp. CH05
GCGCGCGCCCCCGCAAAAGACCATCGAAGTTGCACGCCGACAAGGGCTATGACTACAAGCGTTGCCGTGCGCACTTGAGACAACGGGGCATCGCCAGCCGCATTGCCAGGCGAGGCGTTGAGAGTAGCGAGCGACTGGGCAAGCATCGCTGGGTGGTGGAGCGGACTCATGGATGGTTTGCAGGCTTTGGCAAGTTGCGAATCCGCTTTGAACGACGGCTGGATATCCACGAAGCGCTGCTAAAACTGGCAGCGGCGATCATCTGTGCACGCTTCGTGGATCGGTGGTGTTAGCCACTCTTAGGCCGGTATTCCAACGTAATCCGATTTTGAATCAAATCCAGGGCACGCGCTCGCTGCTCTTGATCTGCCGCCTCGAATCGCTCCCAAAAATCAGCAGGAAAGGAAGCCACGCTCCCCGCGGTGCCATCAGGGAACTCAAACCGAAGGGTATCTTCCACCCACTTCAGCGAGACGCCTTGACCTTCCGCCCACTGAGCCAGGTGAGCAGTCAAAAGCTGTTGTCCGTTCATTTACATGATCCTCAATTAGGGAAAGCCAAAATGTATGCGACCAGGCACTCCACAACTGGGAGCGATTTGACGATTTTGCCGTACCGGAGACAGGCACGCTCTAAATCCCACCCCTCGCCAACTGCAAGGAGGCTTGGAAGACATGACTGCTGAAGCCATCACCACCAGCCTCTACCTCACCGAGGAGGAGATAGACGGTCTGTGCAAGCCCCTGAAGCAGCGCTTCGCCCAGCGCCGGTACATCGAGCAGGTGCTGGGCCTCCCGATAGCCGGCATTCGTCCCGACGGGCTGCCCCTGGTGGGCCGCACCATGGTGGACGAAAAGCTCAACAACAAAAAACCGTCCGTGTCCGAACGCGGATTCAAATGGAGTAAGTGATGGGTCGTAGAAGAGAGCGGGCATCAGGCTTCGGCCTGCTGCCGCGAATGGAGGCCAAGCCTCGCAAGAATGGGCTTGTCACCTACCGATATCACCCGGTGGGCAGCAAGCCCATCAACCTGGGCACCGACCGCACAGCGGCCATGCAGGCCGTGCTGGAGATGAACCACGCGCCCAACTCCCAGGGCACGATCCGCGAGCTCTGGGACCTGTACCAAAAGACCGCCCGCTGGACGGCCCTGGCCGAGCGCACGAAAAAGGACTACGAGTCCTACAGCCTGAAGCTCATTGAGGTCATGGGTGAGGTGCCGGCCGCCGCAGTGCGCCCCACCGACATCGCCAGGTTCCTGCGCGTGGAGCGTGCAGACGCACCCGTGCGGGGCAATCGAGAAATCGCCCTGCTCTCCAACCTGATGAACGTGGCCATCGAGCGCGGGCTGATCGACGCCAACCCGTGCAAGCAGGTCAAGAAGAACAGCGAGCGAGCCCGGACGGAAGCGCCGGAGCCGGCCGAGCTGCGAGCCTTCCTGGACTGGCTGGAGGCCGGTAGCCCAGCGCGCAAGACCCTGGCCCTGATGGCGGAGTTTGCCGCCTTGGCTGGCTCGCGCCGCGTGGAGTTCCTGGCCCTGCAGGTGCCGCAGATTGATATGCAGGCCGGCGAGATCCGGCTGATGCGCGCCAAGCAGCACGGCGGCACGAAGCGGGCGGAGAACATCGCCATGGGTCCGGCCATGCTGGACCTGGCCAAGAGGCTGCTGCAACTGCCACGCCCCGAGACATCGCTGCACGTCTTCATCAACCAGCACGGCAGCCCGCTCACGGAATCGGGCTTCACCACAGGCTGGCAGCGGGCCATGGTCGAGGCCCTGGAGACCAAGGTGATCAGCCGGCGCTTCACCTTCCATGACCTGCGGGCCTACTACACGACCCAGCACAAGGCACGGTATGGCGCCCTGCCCGAGCTTCACGCCAGCTCGGCCACCACGGCCCGCGTCTACGACCGCTCGAAGGTCTCAAAACGGCAGTCCCTGGGCTGACCTCTATTCCCAAATTGGGAATAAAACAAAAGCCGCGCTACCTTTACGATAGCGCGGCTTCCGCGTGTTTGTTGGTGGGTCCTGCGAGATTCGAACTCGCGACCAACGGATTAAAAGTCCGATCCGCCGAAATAGGAATAATAGAAAAGCCCTTTTTTATCAACAACTTGCAGCGATGGCCACGCTTCTGGTTTTTTCAAAGTTATGCCTTTTTCACACTATTTCAGCCTACTTTGGGCAGGTTTTGGTCATAGCAAAGAGCTGTATGGCTAGTCAGCTGTTTGCTCTGGGCTCGGCCAGTAATCCCGCCGTTGCCTCGTAGCAACGATGTGTGGAGGCTTCCAGCTCCGCGCTGATCAGCCTAAGCACCTTCCGTGCTGTAAGGAGCATCGTGGGCCTATGTAGGTGGCTACATCTTTCCTACGTCTTCCCCTGCGCAGGACAACATCCCAGCCTTCGGATCAACTTACACAACACCCTTCCAAAGGGTTAATCATGTGTAGGCCCGAACCCCAGCCACATCGACTTCACCCCTCCATCTTCCCTCAGACACACGCAGACCATTTGAAGACCTCGAGACTCTCCTTTATCAAAAATACGATTCTTTAGGCTACAGTCACGTAACAAAAAAAGCGAGCCTGACGCTCGCTTTTATGATAATTTAAATATACTAATCGCTTAACTTTTCCACGATTAGAGCAGCGCCGCTACCTGACTGCAAAGTCACCGCCCCAAGCATTCCAAAGAATTGAACATTCAGTATATCGCCGGCACTCAAAGTGATAATTGATTCACCATCGAATCTTGAGACGCTGGTCGCTGTATTCTCTGTAAGCGCATCAACTGCTGCACCATTCAACAGAACCCTTGCCGAAACAAGCATATTGTTAGTAATTTTAATAGAATATTTAACTCTATACCTACCGCTCGAAGCAACCGTAAATATCGTATTTGAACCATTGACCACAAAACCAGAAAGATTCTGCGAGTTAGGTAATGGAATATCGGTCCCACCGAGAACCACAGCTATTACAGAACCGCTAGTGTTGTGAGCAGCCATTGAGGTGGCAGTAGTTCCTCCAGCCCCTGCTGGTCCGGTGGGGCCCGTTGGGCCAGGCAAGCCAATATCACCCTGCGCCCCCGTGGGACCTTGAAGGCCCGTGGCACCAATGGGGCCTTGAGCGCCTGTCTGGCCCGCTGGACCTTGAAGGCCAATCGGACCTGTGGGTCCCGCCGGGCCTGCCTGGCCAGTGGCGCCAGTCGCGCCTGCCGGTCCTGTGGCCCCGGTCGCTCCGGTGGCTCCTGTCGGGCCCGGGTTCCCCACAATCGCGCCTGCCGCGCACTTACCCAGTCGTCCCGACGCGTCGTCATAGCAGGCCACGCTGCCAGCCTCCGTTGTATTGGACAGGTTGGGCAGATATACATCGCCTGTTTCCATCACCCGGAACCGCTCTGCATTGCCTGCATTGTTCTTGATGACGAATCCACCATTGGCCGGTGGTGTGATGGTGATGTCGGCGCCGCCAGGAGCCGCCACTGCAGCGCCGCTCAAGACGATGGCCGCAGCGAAAGAGACAGAGCGCAGCGTGAATTTCATGGTTTTCATAGTCTGAATGTGTAGTGGCTAACGTTGTGCAGTGCGGCGCTGACGCCAAAGCGCCAGTCCCATGAGCAGAGAGAGAAGCACCAACCCATACTCGCTCAGTGTGGGAATGGCCGCAGCCGATGGGCCGGGACCTGCACCGATCTGCACAGTGGGCGGAACCGTCGCATTGGTGCGTACCACCGTCGCACCGGGACCCAGGTTGATGACCGCAGTGCCGCTGGCAGCCTGCAGCACCACAGGCTGACCAGGCACTCCCTCGACGGTCAGCGTCCCGAGCACGGTGATATTT
>NZ_WUMG01000094.1:0-3611 GCF_009827015.1 Delftia sp. CH05
CCCGCTTCGAGAAGGCTGTGGAGAACATCGACATCCAGAACGAAAACATTTCCGCAGCGCGCAGCCGGATCACGGATGCCGACTTTGCCAAGGAAACGGCGAACCTGAGCCGTACGCAGATCCTGCAGCAGGCTGGTACGGCGATGGTGGCCCAGGCCAACCAGCTGCCCCAGCAGGTGCTGAGCCTGCTGCGTTGATGGAGGAGCTTGCTGGCGCCGTCTCGATGAGGGCCAGCGCTGGCAAGCTTGGATGAGTTTGCTTTTTGATGGCAGCCCTGCTCGCGCATGGCTGCCTTTTTTCCTTTTGCGGGCGAAATACGAAAAAGCGCTCAAGTTTTCGCTGATCCTGCCGTCAAGCAGGCATGGGTCCCGGAGACCGTGCCCAGCACAAAGCGCATGCTGGCAAGGTCTCGTGCCGCTTTTCGGGCTTTTGACGTTCCAGCCTTCGTTCAGAATCGGCGGTATTCATTGGCATGGGCTTGTCCGTCCTGTGCCGTCAAGGAGCATGAAATGGCTATTTCCTCTATTGGTATCGGCAGCGGCCTGAAGGTCACGGAAATCATCTCCCAGATGGTTGATCTTGCGAAGAAGCCGTTGGATGGCCTGCAGACCAAGGCCAAGACCATCGATGCCCAGATATCGACCTATTCCAAGATCAAGTCGCTGACCAGCACACTGGCCGATGCTGCTGCCAAGCTGACACGTGACAGCGGCTGGAACGCAATGACCGTGAAGTCCAGCAACACGGCTGTATCCATGACGGTGACAGGCATCACCAGCCCCTCGGTTTACGATATCGGCGTCGGCCAGCTGTCGCGCGCTCAGACGTCCGTAAGTGACGCACGTGTGGTTGACTCCAAGCTGGGAACGGCGGGAACATTGACCATCGCCCAAGGCACGAAATCCTGGGGAATCGACTATACGGCCAGCGATACTTTGACGACGCTGGCTGCGAAAATCAACGACAAGGGTGCCGGCGTAAAGGCTGCGGTGATGCGCGATGCCTCCGGCAATGAGCGCCTGATGCTGACGTCCAAAGAGACCGGTGAGAAATCCGCTTTTACGACGACGGGACTGAATTTCACCATACCACCCGGACAGTCGGCCCAGAACGCCAAGATCACCATCAATGGGGTGGAACAGGTGTCTGAGACCGACAACTTCGACAACATACTGCCCGGGCTGAAGATTTCTGTGAACGAAATCACTACGGCAGGCAAGGATGCGCGCGTCTCGATCGCCAGCGACAAGGAAGCGATCAAGAAGAATCTGCAGGAATTCATTGATGCCTACAACGCGGTCAACGAATTGCTGTCCAGTTCCACCAAGAGCATGCGATCCGTGGATGGCAAGGTCACGGCCTCGACCAATCCCGACAACGAAAGCGAGGGCGTGCTCCAGGCTGACTCGTCGACGGTGAACCTGCAGAACGCCTTGCGCTCTCTGACGACAGGAACGGCCTCCAACGCGTCTGGCGCGTTCACCCGACTGGCTCAGGTGGGCATTCAGATGCAGCAAGGTGGTGCGCTGAAGATTACCGATACGACCAAGTTGGACAAGGCTCTGGAGTCGCCTGATGCCATCAAATCGCTTTTCGCCGCCAAATCCTCCAGCGACGGCACGGGCGGTGGCATCGCTGTGAATTTCAAGAAATTCACTGACGAGCTGCTGTCCTACGACGGCACACTCAACAGCAAGAGCGACTCGCTGAAAAAGAGATCGACAGCAAACCTGGATGAACAGAAAAAGGTCAACCAGAACGCTGCCACTCTGGAGGCACGGATGACGCGTCAGTACACGGCGCTGGACAAGCAGATGGCATCCATCTCCGCGCTGAGCACCTACATGACTCAGCAGGTTGCCAGCTGGAACAAGAGCTCCTCCTAAAAAAAACATTTGATATTGGAGACCGGCTGTCGATATACAAGGCAAGCCGTTGATAAGGATGTCCCCTATGTATACCCCTGCTTTTTCCCGTGCCGCGAGCGCCTACCGGCAGGTCGGTGCGCAGTCTGGCGTGGAGAGTGCTTCACCCCACCGACTCATCCAGATGCTGTTCGAGGGCCTGTTGCAAAACCTCAATGCAGCGCGGGGTTCGATTCTGCGCGGAGAGGTCGAGGCCAAGGGCACCCAGCTGGGGCGTGCCATCCGGATTCTGGAAGAGGGTCTCAAAGGCGGTCTCAATCGTGAGCAAGGCGGTGAGTTGGCGATGAACCTGGGCGCCCTGTACGACTATTGCATCCAGCGTCTCACCCATGCCAACGTGCGCAACGATGCGGAGGCCGTGCAGGAGGTCGTGGCCTTGGTCGAGCCGGTTGCCCAGGGCTGGCAGGCCATTGCCACTTCGCCGGAAGCGGCTGCACAGTAACGCCATGCGTTTATGGAGCACACATTGATCGATTTCTATCGCGCCATAGAAGACAGCAGCGCCAAGATGCTGCAGGCGGCCCAGAACAAAGACTGGGAGGGAGTAGCGCGTTACGAAGGCACTTGCGCAGTCTTGATCGAGCAACTGCGCATCAAGGCCCATGACGAGCCGCTGGCGCCTGAGCAACGCAAGGAGAAGGCCCGCATCATGCAGCGCATCCTGCGCAACGATGCCCAGATCCGCACGCTGGCCGAGCCCTGGCTGGCACAGTTCGAACACATGTTCGACGGTCAGCCCCACGCCATGCATTGAGCCATGGCCTGACGGCGGCAACTGCATCTGCAGCTTCCTGCCGGACATGAAAAAACCGCCTGAGATCCAGGTGGTTTTTTCATGGGTGGAATCTGCGGATGGCAGCGGCCGCAGATCAGGCCGCAGGTTCGGCCGCTGTGGGTCGCCGTATATCGATCAGGCCGCCGGCGCGGGCTGCACCTGCAGTTCGCTGAGCATGCGCAGCAGGTTGCGGTTGACGTCCTCGATCTCGAAGTCGTTGTCTTCGCGCAGCTGGCGAATCGGTGCGGGATCGTCGGATTCCAGCGCAATGGCCATCATCAGGGCCGGCGCGTAGGGGCCGGTGCGCGTCACGGCCGCGTCGAAGACGCGTTCGGACAGCGGTACGCGGCGCAGCACGGTGGGCAGGGGCTCGCCCAGCAATTGGTCCAGCTGCGAGAACAGGCCCAGCAGATAGACCTCGCGCTGCAGGTCGTGGCTGATGCCGGCTTCGATCAGGCGTTCGGTCAGGCTGGCGCGCAGCCGGATGGCGGTGCGCACGGGTATCAGGTTGGGCTCGGTGCAGGCGTGGGGCAGCTGGTCCGACAGCCAGCGCTGCAGCGTGCCGTAGCCCAGCATCACCAGGCCGCGGCGCAGCGAGTCCACATTGCCCCGCAGGCCCAGGGCCGCGGAGTTGGTGTAGAGCATGAAGCGATAGGCCAGGATGGGGTCCTCGCCCAGGATCTGCTCGAAGGCTTCCAGCGATTGCTCGGCATCGACGGCACGCATCAGCGCAAGCACGGTGTCGCGGCTGGGCAGGGCGGGGTGATGGCGCTGGGCATGCAATGCATCGGCCACGGGCCAGCCGGCGATGGCGCCCGCATGGAAGCTGTCCAGGCACAGATCGGCCAGGGCCAGGCTTTCCAGCCCTTCATACATCTGGCCGCCCAGCAGCTGCAGGGGGGGCAGGGTGG
>NZ_WUMG01000095.1:0-3519 GCF_009827015.1 Delftia sp. CH05
CTATTGGACGCTGCAAAATCAGGTGCATCAGATATCCATATCGAAGCACGCGAGAACAAGGCCGAAGTCTTGCTCCGTATTGATGGTCGTCGGTACAAGATGGGAGACATCTCTTTGGCCACTGCTGAAGACTATGGTTCGGTGCTCTTCAATTTTGAATCTACTGACATCGCCCGAAAAGGATCTTGGACCAAGCGAGAAATCAAGGACACCAATTTTGACGTGTGGGATGACCCTACAAAGAAAAACAAGCGCCTATTGACTGTGCGGTTCCACTCAACTGCCATACATCCAGATAAATTCCAGTTGGTTTTGCGTCTGCTCAGACCTGCCAACGTCGAAGGCGGCTTCAAGAGGCTCGGCGACGTCGGCTACTCCGACGCTCAACGTGAGCAGGTCGAAAGAATGCTGATCGGCGGCTCAGGCCTGGTCGTCTTTGTCGGGCCGACGAACTCTGGTAAATCTTCATCACTGCAGAGCTGCATTCAGCAACTCTACGAAAATCGGGGACCAAATATCAAGGTATGCACGATTGAATCTCCGGTGGAGTACGAGATTCCTAACGCTTGCCAGATGCCCGCAACGAAGGATACGTTCAACGAACTTTTGGAAGCCACATTACGGCAGGACCCCGACGTGGTCATGGTAGGAGAAATCCGCGAAAGCCAAGCAGCAAAGACCGTCAAGAATTTGGTGCTGGCAGGCCACAAGATTCTGTCTTCCATCCATGGTTACTCGGCGATGGCTGCATTCTCTCGGCTTGAGCAGTTGGGTGTGGATATTGACCTGATGACMATGCCYGGATTCGTTTCCGGCTTTGTCTATCAAAGGCTATTRCCYATTGTTTGCCCCGAGTGTTCATTGCCMCTTGATCTYGCTCGTGCGRCCGGCATGATCAATGAGGGTCTTTTTAATCGCTTGACCTCTGTAAGTGACGATAAACACAATATTCGCTTCATCAACGAAGGCAGATATTTTATCAACGCAGAGAACAAGTTAGATACAGGATGCAAATGCGAAACATGCAATGGTACAGGTATCCTCGGAAGAACACCCATTGCAGAAATAATCATTCCCGATGAGAAGCTCTTAGGCTTCATCAAGAAAAAGGATGAAGCAGGAGCGCGTGATTACTGGCTCACCACGCTGGGTGAAAAAGTGGAATATGGCCTCGGAGTTTCCGCACTTTCTCACGCGATTCAAAAAATGCGGCAGGGCCTCGTAGATCCGCGCGATGTTGAGCACAGTATTGGGATGCTCAGAAGGGACGGATTCTGATGAAGAACATCAAAAGAATTCTTTTCCAAATCCGGCTCACCACGGATATCAGGGCCAAGCTATACGGCGCGCTCGCTTCCATGACAGGGCCTGCCGGTGGAATACCCCTCGGCGCAGCGCTCTCAGAGATGGAAGCAGAGTACCGCAAGCAAAAACATTTTCTCCATCCACTTCTCCAGGAAGTGATGAGAAGGATGAAGGGCGGTGGAAGCAAAAGGTTCTCTCTTGAAGGCAGCGAAACACAGACGCTAAAGCTGGGAGACGTGCTACTAGGACTGGTCCCAAATAACGAAGCCATGATTATTCGCAGTGGCGAAGAACAGGGAAATATCTCCTTGGGTTTGCTTCAAGCTGCAAAGTATGCGCGCAGTCAGTCCGAGATCATCAAAATCATACGGTCTGGAGTGTCGCGGGTGCTGTGGTATGCACTCATGATGTCCGTCATATATTACTATTTCTCTCTGGAGATTATCCCGCAAATGGAGCAAGCGGCTCCAAGGCACCGATGGACGCAAGCAGCCCAAAGTTTTGGTTTTGTGGCAGATCACATCATTGCTTTCATTATTGGCTTCTTTTTATTTATTGCTTTCATTTATTTGGCGTTCAACTATCTCAAGAAAAATTTAACCGGGCCAGTGCGCAATTTCTTGGATAGAAACATCTGGCCGTTTACCACAGTTCGGTTGCTGAATTCATCTGCCACCTTGGGAAGCCTGAGCGGATTTCTCAGAACGGGTGTTCCGTTTCGAACAGCCGTGAATTCGATATCCGAGGGCGCAGACAGATACATGGTCAGCAAGCTGGATCATATCAAGCGACTCACGCAGCAAGGAAAGCCGCCTCACGTTTCATTAACCTCATGCAATTTATTTCCGGAGGAGAACGCATGGATTATTAGTCTTTATGGAAGAACTAGCGATTTCGGGCAATCCCTGGATCACATCGCCAATGAGTTCTCTGAACTCTCAATTGAAAAAGCCAAAACAACAGCCATGGTGGCTGACATCTTGGGAACGCTTGCGATTGCAGGTTCAATCTTGTGGATCGCCGTGACCATGTACGGCATCGTCGGCACTCTCAAATAATTTTTGCAGGCAACATATATGAGCATTCACAGCACTAACTTCAAGGCTCAGTCTATTCAAGCGCAACGCCAGCGAGGCATGTCCATGATTGAAATGGCGGCCTGGACACTGCTGGCAGGCATCGTGGCCGCCATCGTGCTGAGTTCCCTGGGCGTCCTCAAAGGAGGCATCAATGCAGGAAATCTCGGCGAGAAGGCCCTTTATCTGGCGATGGACATCCAGAAGCACTGGAATCGTGCGAACGACTACACGAGTGTCACGGCCGCAGAAGTGGACAAGATTGGCATCGTCAAAAACCCCATCAAGTTCGACGCTGGCCAGCTGTATGACGGCTATGGCAACCAGATGGCCCTGAATGGCTCGCGCATCACCTTCGCCATGACGTTGGGCGGTACCGCAGCCCCCATGGACAAGGACGACTGCGCGAACCTGGTTGCTCGCCTGGAGCCGGTGGCCATGGCCATCCGCGTGGGGGCCTCTGCAGCGGCCAACGCCGGCGTCATCTCGGGCGGCAACCTCTACAAGAACGGGGCCACCTTGGATCAAACGGGCCTGACGACGGGCTGCGCAGAAGCAGGAACCAAGATCGCCATCCAGGTCCGCTGAGCACTACGACAGAGAAGCACGATGCAAATGAGGACGACACCCCCCCGAGCCCTGCTCCACCTGGTCGCCCAGGCCTGCGCCATCGCCACGCTGAGCCTCAGTACCAGCTATGCCTTGGCCGATGCTGTTTTTGTGACACCGGGCTCTCTGTCGGGCTACACGTACTATCCACCGGTCAAAGCAGGTGGTGGTAGCGGCTCCGGCAATGCCAGCGGCCGCGTGGAAACACTGCAGAAGTGCTACGTGGCCATCAAATCGCCGGATGTGAGCTTCACGCTGCAGGCCGCCGAGTTCTACGGGCTGGAGAACATCCGGCTCTACTACAAAGCGGCCGGTGGCAATGGCGGAACGGGGACGAACGGAGGCGGTGGCGGTTCAACTGCGATCTTCCTGAACGGCAACGCAACCGTGATAGCGCCAGGCGGCAACGGTGGCCAGGATGCTCCGGTGACGAAGGGAGACTTCCAGGTGGCGCCCGGTGACAGCGTGCGCATCGTCACAGGGGGCGGTGGCGGCTCGGGCTGGCCGGGTGTTTCAGGCGGCGGTGGGG
>NZ_WUMG01000096.1:0-3181 GCF_009827015.1 Delftia sp. CH05
GGTGGGTGCAACGCCAATGGGACAGCATGGGCCGCCTCACGGCCCTGGGCACCACAGGCCTGCAAAGCACGGAAGGCAGGGATCACCTCGTCCAGCCCCTCATCGGCCAGATCCTTGGCCGCCGCTACCACTACGACAGCCTGGGCCAGCTCGTTGCCATCGAACAGGCCGGCGCCCCGAGCCAGGCCGCACAACTGCTGCGCTACGGCTACGACAGCGCCGGGCGCCTCAGAGCGGCCACCGACAGCCAGGACCCCCAGACCACCGCCCGCTGGCAGATCGACCCTGCCGGCAACCGCCTGCCAGCACTCGGTGCACCCGGTGCACCGGGCCAGACGAACACCCAGGACAGCTGGGCCGCCCAGGTCCACGCCCACTGGCGGCACACCGACTTCAACCTCATGGGCCTGGGCCACCTTGCAGGCCAGCGGCAAGGCCCCGTGCAGCGCTGGGAAGACAACCGCATCGGCTTCAGCGAAGACCGCGTCTGGCGCTACGACCCCTGCGGCAACCGCATCGCGCAAATGCATGCAGACCACAGCCAGCAGCAACTGCACTACGACGGAGCACACCAGCTCATCGCCGTGCGCAGCAGCCAGATCCAGGGCAACGCCGAGCAGTTGCGCCACCACAGCCGCTACACCTACGACGCCCTGGGCAGGCGCCTGAAGCAGCAGGTCGAAAGCGCGGACTCCACCACCCCCACCCGCACCCACTACTACGGCTGGGACGGCGACCGCCTCATTCACACCGAGCGCCTGCAGCATGGCGATGACACGCGCCACATAGAACACACCATCTACGAACCCGGCAGCTTCACCCCCCTGGTGCGCCTGAGCACCACGGCCAGCGGCGACCCCCAAGACGAGCCCCACCTGCTGGTGCAAGCCATCGCCGCAGGCCTGCCCGACCCGGACGACCCCAACCACACGCCGGCCCTGGCCCTGATGCAAACCATGCTCGACGCCATGCCGCGCGACATGCAGCAAGACGCAGCCCGCCACCTGCGCCACACCCTGGACCACGGCCTGCCGCCCGGCGCCCAGGCCATGCTGGGCGAACAGGCAGACAGCACCGCACGCCTGCTCACCGGCATGCAGACCCAACTGCAGAAACAGGAAAAAGAACAACAAGCCCGCATCGCCATCCACCACTACCACTGCGACCACTTGGGCACGCCCATGGCGCTGACCGACCAACGGGGGCTAGTCGCCTGGGCGGCCAAGCTGGACCCTTGGGGCAATGTGCTGCAGGAGTACAACCCGCAAGGCATCCACCAGGCGATCCGGCTGCCAGGGCAGCACCATGACAGGGAAACGGGGCTGTATTACAACCGGCATCGGTATTACGATCCGGTGGTGGGGAGTTATGTGAATCAGGATCCGATTGGGTTGGCCGGAGGGGTTAACAAAAGTATATATGCGATAAATCCCATGATTTCCATGGATCCTTTGGGCTTGGCCCCCGTAAAAACGTGTGCAGAGAGAATTTTGAAAGCAGCGGAGAAATTAAATAATCAAGAAAGATACTCATACGCCTCGAATTATGGCTTTGGGTCAAAGAGAAATAAATGTAATCTCTTTGTTCATGAAGTGCTAGAAAATGCAGATGTCGAATCTCCCTCGCGCTACAGATTTGGAATTATCCCAAGAGGACCAGCAACTGCTGGAGATTGGGCAAATCCACAAAAAGCGATTCCCGGATTCGAAATTGTTACGTCTCCAAAGCCTGGTGATATTGTTGCGGTGGCATATCCATATGGGGACGCTACTGGGCATGTGGCAGTCGTGACAGGGAGTAGTACAACCATTGGCGCAGGCTCAGAAGACGGATCACATTCAACAGGTTGGCCATGGAATGGGGCATCGCCTAAAGGCAATCCAATATATAGAAGATGCAAAGATTGAGAAAGATGATGAAGACAGTAATTTACATAATAGCCGCAACGCTTGGTTTTCAAATAATATCTTTGCTAACTTTCTTGATGGCACCAATGAAAATTGATTTATCGGATATAGAGGGATTTAATTTATCTTATATTTTCAATAAACTGGGAAATCCAGACTATGATTTGAGTATCAAAGATATACTGGGATGGCAAAGCCATCGTTATCTAATTCGTCAAAATGTCGAACTTAGGATAAAAGAATCGAACATTAAACCAACTGCTTTCCCTGCATCAATAAGTATTTCAAATACATTGGGGGAAGAAACTCATTATTTCAAGTTATCAAAACACTCAAGATCTGACGGAAATAACAATTTTATTAGAACGACCACCATAACCGTATGGCCATACGGTGATTTTCTAATAAGTAAAGAGATTGTTGAAAATAAAGATCACCAGTCACAGTGAGTCTCGATATGCGTGGATTGTTCAGCCCCATGGGTTATAACAAGATGGGGCCAAAACGCGTGCAGATCGCTTGGTCATGTTGGGTATCCACGACGAGCACACCATAAAAATGCTGCAGGAGATGCGCAAGTAACTGCAAAAGCAGGAGCGAGCGCGACAGGGCTCCGTAGCCATCCATCATTACAACTGCGACCATCTGGGCACGCCCATGGCCCTGACGGACCAGACCGGCCAAGTGGCCTGGGCCGCAAAGCTGGACCCCTGGGGCAATGTGCTGCAGGAATACAACCCGCAGTGCATGCACCAGGCGATCCGGCTGCCGGGGCCGCACCATAACAAGGAGACGGGGCTGTATTACAACCGGCATCGGTATTACGATCCGGTGGTGGGGAGTTATGTGAATCAGGATCCGATTGGGTTGGCAGGTGGGGTCAATAAGAATATTTATGTCAAAAATCCAAACAAAGGCATAGATCCACTAGGTTTGATGGAAGAGCTGAGTCATATATGGAATATCGGGCCATGGGATGCTCTTAGAGTGGCTAACACCACCGATCCACGAAGCGTGCACAGATGATCGCCGCTGCCAGTTTTAGCAGCGCTTCGTGGATATCCAGCCGTCGTTCAAAGCGGATTCGCAACTTGCCAAAGCCTGCAAACCATCCATGAGTCCGCTCCACCACCCAGCGATGCTTGCCCAGTCGCTCGCTACTCTCAACGCCTCGCCTGGCAATGCGGCTGGCGATGCCCCGTTGTCTCAAGTGCGCACGGCAACGCTTGTAGTCATAGCCCTTGTCGGCGTGCAACTTCGATGGTCTTTTGCGG
>NZ_WUMG01000097.1:0-2647 GCF_009827015.1 Delftia sp. CH05
GCCGCACTACGGCGGCATCGTGGAACGGATCATCGGCACGGCGATGCAGATGATCCACGACGAATTACCGGGGACGACCTTCTCCAATCCCGGCCAGCGCGGCGAGTACGATTCCGAGAAGATGGCCACCCTGACGCTGCGCGAGCTGGAGCGCTGGCTCGCGTTGGCGGTAGGCACCTATCACGGCTCCGTGCACAACGGCCTGCTCCAGCCGCCGGCCGCGCGCTGGGCCGAGGCCGTGGAGCGCGTTGGCGTCCCGGCCGTCGTTACCCGCCCCACCGCGTTTTTGGTCGATTTCCGGCTCTGTTGCAAAAATCGTGAAGCTTGAGCATGCTTGGCGGAGATTGGACGGACGGAACGATGACGGATTTCAAGTGGCGCCATTTCCAGGGTGATGTGATCCTGTGGGCGGTGCGCTGGTATTGTCGCTATCCGATCAGCTATCGCGACCTTGAGGAAATGCTGGCGGAACGCGGCATTTCGGTCGACCATACGACGATCTATCGCTGGGTCCAGTGCTACGCCCCGGAGATGGAGAAGCGGCTGCGCTGGTTCTGGCGGCGTGGCTTTGATCCGAGCTGGCGCCTGGATGAAACCTACGTCAAGGTGCGGGGCAAGTGGACCTACCTGTACCGGGCAGTCGACAAGCGGGGCGACACGATCGATTTCTACCTGTCGCCGACCCGCAGCGCCAAGGCAGCGAAGCGGTTCCTGGGCAAGGCCCTGCGAGGCCTGAAGCACTGGGAAAAGCCTGCCACGCTCAATACCGACAAAGCGCCGAGCTATGGTGCAGCGATCACCGAATTGAAGCGCGAAGGAAAGCTGGACCGGGAGACGGCCCACCGGCAGGTGAAGTATCTCAATAACGTGATCGAGGCCGATCACGGAAAGCTCAAGATACTGATCAAGCCGGTGCGCGGTTTCAAATCGATCCCCACGGCCTATGCCACGATCAAGGGATTCGAAGTCATGCGAGCCCTGCGCAAAGGACAGGCTCGCCCCTGGTGCCTGCAGCCCGGCATCAGGGGCGAGGTGCGCCTTGTGGAGAGAGCTTTTGGCATTGGGCCCTCGGCGCTGACGGAGGCCATGGGCATGCTCAACCACCATTTCGCAGCAGCCGCCTGATCGGCGCAGAGCGACAGCCTACCTCTGACTGCCGCCAATCTTTGCAACAGAGCCCGCTGGCCGCCTCAGCCTGCCACCCCGTCCCGGATTAAGCCATCACGCAGCAGCCCGGTGAATAAGAGAGGATCAGCGACCTGAGAGTGTGGCTCCAAGACTTGTGCCGCCGCCGAAATTGCGGCGATTGCTGTGGGAACACCTGCAACAATCGCTACCTGGGTAAGAACGCCGAAAATCTGGTCTCGGGTTGCACCCGCGCGTACCGCAGTGGGGACATGAAATTTGATGACATCAATTCCCGTTGCGCCCAACGCCGCGCCGGCTGCGATGATAACGAGTTCCCGGGTTTTCAAATCCAAATCGGTGCGGCTGTATACATCGCCGAAGACCCACTCAATCACATAGCGACCAAAATCAGGCGAGCTATCCTTGAATCCATCAAGGTATGCCTCCGTGGGAATGCCGGTGACTGCGGCGAATGTAGCAGATCCCCTGGCGAAACGGTCCTTTGAGACCTCAGCAGGCAAAGCGACGCTGGAATTTACGACTGACATACCCTATCTCCTCGTTTGCACTGCACCGTGCAGTCTCCAAAGCATACATTGCACAGTGCAGTGCAGTCAAGGAAGGTGATGATCATCGTGAACGAAATTAGCCCGTCTTATTCATGAGGGCGGTGGATCGAAGCTGGCGAGCGTAGCGTAAAGCATTGATCTGGCTTAGGGATTGGGTGCTCACACCAACCTTCTTCACCCCATCGAGCCCGCCACGCCCGCCATGTCCGATCTTGACGCACTTCCGTTCGCGTTTCCATCCGTGAGAGCCAAGAAGCTCACAGCCGCCTTCGACGGCGGGCGCCTGACCTCGGACGGCGGCGTCCTGCTGCTGGCTCAGGCGGCCCGGCGGATGCGGATTGCCGACAAGCTCGCCGCGGTGATCCCGGACCGGCGCGATCCGAGCCGGATCGTGCACCCGCTGCCCGAGATCCTCCTGGCGCGCATCCTGGCCATCGCCTGCGGGTATGAGGACGCGGACGACCTCGACCACCTGCGCGCCGACCCCGCCTTCAAGCTCGCCTGCGGGCGCCTGCCCGAGAGCGGCGCGGACCTGATGAGCCAGCCCACCGTCTCGCGGCTGGAGAACACGCCGGACCTGCGCGACCTGATCCGGCTCGGGCGCGTGCTGGTCGACCTGTACTGCGCCAGCTACGCCGTGCCTCCAGCCGTCGCCCCACAAGGGGTTGCTGGCGAAACGGCCTTTGGCGTCCTTGACCATCACGAACCACACGGCCGCATCGGAACCCCAGACCACAGGGTTGCCAGTGGTCATGGCGCTGGTTTCGAGCTTGCGGATCTCTTTCACCAGCGTGGCGCCGTCCAAGAACTTGCCGGTCTTGCGGTAGTGCTCGGCCGAGGCCTTTAGTCGCCGGCCGTGACGGCCAGTGGCAGGACGAGGGCGCTGGCGAGCAGAGCGCCGGTGAGTGCGATTTTCATCGTGTTCTCCTTATATGCCTATGGAGATCAGA
>NZ_WUMG01000098.1:0-2236 GCF_009827015.1 Delftia sp. CH05
CGCCACCACCGCCCACGGTCAGCGAGTACTGCGAGCCCACTTCGGTGCTTTGCTTGCTGCCGACCTTGACCTGGCGCTCCTGCCCCACGGTGAGGCTCTGGTTCATGCCCACATGGGTCTGCATGGCCACGCCGATGTTTTCCATGTAGTTGACGCCGATGTTCATCATCTTCATCCCACCCACGTTCTGCATGTAGGCCATGCCTATGGTCTGGGTCTTGAGCAGGCCGACCGTGACGTGCCAGTTCTGGCCTATCTTGTCGGTCTCGGTCTTGCCGATGGTCTTGCTGCGGTTCTTGCCGATGGAGATGTTCTCGTCGATGCCAACGTCTTCATTGCGGTTGTCGCCGATGCTGATCTTCTCGTCGTGGTCCACCCGCTCCGTGCGGTTGTTGTGCACGGTGATGGTCTCGTCACGGTCCACGGTCTCGGTGCGGTCGCGGTGGATGACATTGGTCTCGTCCCGGTCTACCGTCTTGCGCCGGTCGTTGCCCACCCATTTGTCTTCGTCGTTCTCGACTTCGGTGAGCTGGTCCTTTTGCGCATGCAGCCACAGCTGTTCGGCGCCCGCCTTGTCCTCGAAGCGGATGGCGTTGGCGTCGCCCGGGCCGTTCTTCATGCCCGCGCCTGCGGCACCGCCCTTGCTCGATCGGGTCTTGATGCCCGATTGCGTGGCGTTGGCCGGCAGCGCCCAGGGCGGCATGTTGGCCGCGTTGTAGACGCAGCCCGTGACCAGCGGATAGTCCGGGTCGCCGTTGAGGAAGTCCACCACCACCTCGTGCCCTATGCGCGGGATGGAGATGGCGCCAAAGCCTGGTCCTGCCCAGTTGGTGGCCACGCGGATCCAGCAGCTGGAGTTCTGGTCCTTGCTGCCCAGCCGGTCCCAGTGGAACTGCACCTTGATGCGGCCGTATTCGTCGGTCCAGATTTCTTCTCCGGCCGGACCCACGACGACGGCAGTCTGCGGGCCCGTGGTGCGCGGCTTGGGCGTGGTGCGCGGCGGCGTGAAGGCCAGGCTGGTGGGCTGAGCCTGCAGTTCGTAGCGCTGGAAGGAGCCGTCTTCGGCGGCGCTGCCCTTGGCGCCCGGGGCCACAGCGCTGACGCGGGGGTTCTCCTTGAGGTGGTAGCTCAGGCCAGTGATCAGGTACTGCCGGTTCTGGTCACCACGCGGGTAGTTGTAGAGGCTGAAGGTGTAGCCCGTGGCCAGCGCCCGGTGGCAGGACTGGCCCCGCACCCGGCTGTGGCCCGTGAGGCCTTGCTTCAGGCGCACGCGGATGTAGGCATCTCCATCGCCGTACTCCGTGTAGCCGCCCGGCCATTCGTAGGTTTCATGGCCGTCGTGCGCATGGCCCGGTGGATCGCGGCGCATGTGGGACAGTTCGGCCCGGGGCTTTTTGAAGTCGTAGTCGTCGATGTAATGGCGGCCCGGCTTGATTTCCTGCTCCAGCTGCCAGGCGTGGATGTTTTCCTGGTCGCCTGCGGCGGCTTTTTCCGGGGGATAGAAGGGAATGGATTCACCACCGGGCAATGCGCCATGCGAGGCAATGATGTCGTCGCACAGCACCAGGGTGTGCTGGCCCGATGCGTGCTCGAAGAAATAGTAGATGCCTTCGTGTTCCATCAATCGCGAGACGAAGTCGCAATCGCTTTCGTTGTATTGCACGCAGTAATCCCAACTGCGATAGGCGCGCGTGAGTTTCCTTTGCATTGGATGGCCATAGACGCCCAATACCTGCTCGACGATGTCGGGCACGTTGAGGTTCTGGAAGATGCGAAAGTCGCTCTTGCGCGTGGCCAGCCACAGCCAGGGGCTCAGGCGCGCCTTGTAGGCGTAGTGGCGGTGGTCCTGGCCCTGCATGCCGAAGCGGGTGACGATGCCGTCGATGAAGCGCCTGCCGCCGCCCTGGGTTTCAATTTCTATGGTGGCGTTTTTGCCCAATAGGGCCTTGGGATCGATGCTTTCGTTTTCGCTGAGCATTTCCACATCGAGGCTGAAGAGCTGGCTGATGTTTTCCTGGCCGCGCAATTCACGGAAATGCAGTTCATCGCCCAATGGCGTATGGATGGTGACTCGGCGTGTCATTGTATGAACCGCCCTGGGGGCGGCCTCCCGTCTCTTGGTGAGCGGGGATCATAGACAAGCCGATGGCTATAGGGCAATCAAATGCAGGGTCAGATACATCCTGTAAATGTAAGCAATTTCCCATCTTGGATACAGGCATGTATTTGAATGGCA
>NZ_WUMG01000099.1:0-2118 GCF_009827015.1 Delftia sp. CH05
GGTGGGTTCCACCCCCCTGCCCCGCACCGAGATCATCAGCAAGCTGTGGGTCTACATCAAGGCCAACAAGCTGCAAGACGCTGCCAACAAGCGCATGATCAACGCTGATGCCAAGCTCAAGGAAGTGTTCGGCAAGCCCCAAGTCTCGATGTTCGAGATGGCTGGCCTGATCGGCAAGCACGTCAAGTAATCCCCGGGCCTGCCCCACGGATGAAAGCCGGCCCATGGGCCGGCTTTTCTTTTTTCCGGATGTCTGCCACCGGCGATGCGCCATC
Organism: Delftia sp. CH05; assembly: GCF_009827015.1. NCBI lineage: Bacteria > Pseudomonadati > Pseudomonadota > Betaproteobacteria > Burkholderiales > Comamonadaceae > Delftia > Delftia sp. CH05. The sequence goes on from NZ_WUMG01000099.1 coordinate 276, forward strand.
GCCCACCCTCCAATGCCATGAGCCAAGTGCCCGCACTGCAAGCCGTTCCCGACGGCATCATCAATCTGGCCGACCACGAGATCCAGGCGCGGCAGCGGTTGGACGACAACGCCTGGGCCTACTTCTCGGGCGGCGCGGCCGATGAGCACAGCCTTGCCGCCAACCGCAGCGCCTGGGATGCGCTCACGTTGTGGCCACGCGTACTCAGGCCTCTTGCAGGGGGAAACACACGGCTGCAACTGCTGGGGCGAGAGCTGGCCTGCCCCCTGCTGGTCGCCCCCATGGCCTTCCAGCAAATGGCGCATGCCGACGCAGAGCTTGCAACAGCCTATGCGGCTGCGGCGCTGGGCGCGGGCATGGTGCTCAGCACCCAGGCCAGCCTGCCGCTGGAGACTGTGGCGAAGGCCGCACAGCTCACGCCGACCCGCGGGCCGCTATGGTTCCAGCTGTACCTGCAGCACGACCGGGGCTTTACCAGGCAATTGATCGAACGGGCCGAGGCGGCAGGCTACGAAGCACTGGTGCTGACGGTGGACGCCCCCGCCAGCGGCGTAAGGGACCGTGAACGCCGCGCGCGCTTTAGCCTTCCCGCCGGCATTTCTGCCGTCAATCTGCAGGGCCTGGCTCCATCTCCGGCCGTCCGGCTCGCATCGGACCAGAGCGCACTGTTCGACGGCCTGCTGCAGCATGCGCCCACCTGGGATGACGTTGCCTGGCTGCAGCAGCAGACACGCCTGCCAGTGCTGCTCAAGGGGGTGCTGCATCCGGCTGACGCGCTGCAGGCGGCGAGATCGGGCGTGGCAGGCATCATTGTTTCCAACCACGGGGGACGCACGCTGGATACCGTTCCCGCAACGGCCACCGCACTGCCGCGCGTCACCAAGGCCTTGCGCAACTCGGGCCATGCGCTCCCTGTGCTCGCCGACGGCGGCATACGGCGAGGCACCGATGTGCTCAAGGCCATCGCTCTCGGTGCAACGGCTGTGCTGATAGGCCGCCCGATAATCTGGGGTCTGGCCAATGCAGGTGCCGCTGGCGTGGCCCACGTACTGAGGCTGCTGCGCGACGAACTGGAGGTCGCCATGGCCCTGACAGGCTGTGCAACCCTCGCGCAGGCCACTGTGGAACTGCTGGATACCGAGTAAAGCGCAAGGCCATACAGCCCTACAGACAACCAAGAATTGCAAATGCGATGAATTCTCATTTATAATTTTTCATCTCATCAATAGCCAGCCATTACTGCCTGTAGCCATGATCGTCTGTGTATGTCGCCGGGTTTCCGACCGTGAGATCGCACGCCACGCTCACGCTGGCATGAGCTTTGACGAAATCCAATTCGAATTGGGTATCGCCATGCAGTGCGGCCGGTGCGAGAGTTGTGCCCGGGATGTGGTGGCGCAATGCTGCGCAACCCAGCCCGTGGCGGCCATACACAACGAGATCGCGGCCCAGACCGTCCAGCTTGCCAACAATATCCTGGAGAGCAAAGCATGGTCCTCCTCTCAGCACTTGTCGGCAGCCTGATCCTCGTCGTTACATGCACCTGGTGGATCCTGCGCAGCTGATACTCCGTCTTCCGAGCGACAGCACCCGGCACCTATCCGCTGTCAGCTCCTTCTGTCTCTATGTCCCAGTCTGATCGTTTTGGCCCCCCCGGGGGCCTTGGCCGTAACGTGGCCATCGCGGGTTCGGTCGTGGTCTTGCATGCAGCAACCCTCTGGGCGATGCAGCATGGCCTGCTCCAGCGCGCCCCCGAAGAGGTCATCGTGCCAGCCCAGGTGATCGCGGAATTCATTTCGCCACCCGCGCCCGAGCCCGAGGCCCCCAAGCCACCTCCGCCGCC